>JAUXHF010000261.1 GCA_030621685.1 Spirochaetota bacterium | reverse complement strand
TCTTAATAGGAATACGCTTTTTATAAATTTGCGTTAGCAGCGTATCGTAGGCCCTGGCCTTTGTTTCCGAGAAATAAAAATTATCGAGCTGCTTGTAAATAGTCCACAAGCGCTCTGATATCAAAGAAATAATGTTTATGGCTAACTTTACGTTATTTTTAATAATACTTTCAAAATTCTTGACGTTCACAGCTTTGCACACGGTATTCTCTAGGGCAAAAGCCGAAGCTGAACGTGGCTCATTATTCAATAAAGCCATTTCGCCAAAAATATCGCCTTTTTTGAGTACGGCCAAAATAACCTCTTCCTTGCCAATAACCTTAGAAATAGTTACCCGCCCAGTGTCAATGATGAACATCTCATACCCCGGTTCAAATTCGCTCACTAAAATTTGTTTTTTATTATATTCACGATTAATGCCAATGTCAGTTACCAGCTTCAGGCTTTCAATGGCCTTGGGGCTTTTTTGGCGAATAAGCTCTAAATTCTTAAGAGCCTTATCGGCTGCCTCGCCTAAAGGATAGCTTTTCACGTACTGCATGAAGATGTAGGCTGCCGAGTTATAATCGTTCTTCATAAAATAGAATTCCCCGTTATTAAACAGGCTATCTATAGAGCTTTCTTTTCTGCCTTTTTCCTTAATCGTTTTATTGGTTAGTTCCTCATCATACTTTCGCAGCTCATTAGAAAATGAACGAATAATTTTCAAAGCAAGCGGCGCTGTTTGTTGCAATAAGTACCCAAATTGTTGTTTTCGTACCATTATCAAATCGGTATCTTCAAGGGCATACGAGGAGCTTAGCCTAGGATGGCCGGTCATGCTAGAAACCACGCCAAAAAAATCACCTGGCCCCAGCACCTGCTTCAGCGATGAGAAGTCTGTTGATATTGAAGAAAAAGAGTTTACTTTACCCTTTCGAATGATGTAAAAATGATCACCTTCATGTTTGTTTTCTACCGTAATGTAGGCGCCACGTTTAAATTTTACTAAGGGTAACTTCATGCCTTTTCAGCCTTTTATTTTTGTTCATATTTTTCCTACGCGTCTTCCTATACTGCATCCATCATTCCAATATAAGAAATTTCTCCCCAGCAAAGAAGTTTCATCGTATAATTTTATCCTTATTAGCTTTCTGCTTAAGAAAAATAACTTGGCAAATACTTTTAATCTGTATTTCTTTCTCCATAACAGAAATTAATACAAAAAATGAGTGGACCTAGTAACTTTACACTAGGCTTGTTATAAGGCCAGATAGCTCAGTTGGTAGAGCAAAGGACTGAAAATCCTTGTGTCCGCAGTTCGATTCTGCGTCTGGCCATGTACATTTACATCTATTCATATCCATCAGTTTTCTTTCCCCATGTATCTAAAAGCGCCTGCAGAAGCGCCGAGAAAGAAGGCTCTGCCGCCATTTGATGCCCTGGAGGCATGGCTAAACCTCGCTCAAGATACCATTTTCTTAAGTTTTCAAAACTAGGCTTACCAATAGAAATACTGGGGGGCAGTTTCATATTATAACGAGCTACAAATTGGCAGGCTACTTCGGATTCTTTAGGCGAGCAGAACAAAAGCACATCTACCTGCTTCATTCTCTCCTGTAAGCTACGCCTATCAAAAGAAATAAGATTTTTCTCCCAACTTTCCGTGGTTTCTTTTAAAATATCGGAGTCATGGGGAGCAAGAGTAGGATTTTTTTTACCATCTTTACAAAACAAGTTTTTTTTTTCGTAGAGTGGAAGTACATGAAAGCTACATGCTTCAGCCTGCAGAAAGTCTTCGAGAACAGAGCGCGCCTCTGTAGCCCGGGGAATAAGAATATGATTAAGCCGCTCTTTTTTAAGAAGGGAAACTAACGCTTCTTGTGAGCCAGCCCGCTTAGAGGCAATGAAGTCAGCCTTAAGGCCATGTTTTCCCATAGCTTGGGCTGTTCCTGGAGCTATAGCTACCGTAGTAAGCATGCCTGCTAAGGCACGAACATCTAGGCCATCGGCAAATAAGGCTGCAAAAAAAAAATCTACGGCACGCGCCGAGCTAAACAATAAAGTCTTAAAAGCGCCCTTCTTAAGGAGTTTTTTCATATGGCCTGCCCTAAGCCGAAGGCGCTTCATATGAAAAAGTGGTATTTCTACAACAGTAGCCCCTTCTGCAGTTAATAATCCTGATAGGCTAGCATACGCTCGTTTTCTTCCCAGCAAGCCCACATGAAGACCATCAAGCCAGCTTACATTTTGGGCAAAACTATGGGCCGCAGCCTTGCCAATAAACAACACAGCCGGGTTTTTTATGGGGCTGCTTTTATGGTAGCTTCGTAACTTGCCTAAAGAAGTATAATGAATTTTTTGATTGGGCAAGGCCACGCGCTCTACTGCCAGCACCGGCGTATCTAAAGGCTTTCCTACTTCCAACAAATTTTCCACAAGCCTAGCCAAATTTTTTATGCCCATAACATATACAAGGGTTGCAGCAGCGGCAATTAAGCTGCTGCTGTTCTCGCCTAAACTTGAAGGAGCTTCCTCGTTTTTTTCAGCGCTTACGCTTAGCCTATCATTTTTTTTCTTAGAAAGTTTTTTTGTTTTGGTCTCGGCAAATTTCCCAGTAAGAATAGTTAGGCTGCGCGCTTTACCCCGGCGAGTAAGCGGCAATCT
>JAUXHF010000227.1 GCA_030621685.1 Spirochaetota bacterium | reverse complement strand
AGCTTTGATGTGGCCATGATCTTTGTAGGCTCAATGGTTAATCGTTACGGCGACTTCAATACAGAGATAGAAAACGCCATTATTCTGCGTTACTTGCAAAAAGAACATAGTAAGCCTAGCGCCCTTAATATATTCAACCAGCTTCTACCAAAAAACATCAGCGGCACTCCTAGCACCATACAAAACTATAACTGGGATCCCTCGCTTAGCTTAGAACCTGCCGCTAACAAAGAGCTTGCTAAGAACAGAATATCTGGCAGCACTAAAAACACCACGAATAAAGAAAACAACATTTTTAGCAAGCTAAATAGCTCGCTGCCCATGCCCATTTCCACTCCCATTCCTTTGACTCCAGCTAATTTGCCAAAGCAAGAAGAGCTGCCTGCCCAGCGCAGCTCAGCATTCTCCATGATTATGGTCTTAGGGAAGAATAAAACGAAAGGAGCGCAATCGCTGCTGCTGAATGGGCCGCAGTTTGGCTGGTTTGCTCCTTCATATTTATACTCGGTGGGCCTGCATGGCGCTGGCTTCGATCTCGTTGGCAATACGCCCTTCGCTTACCCCGCCATACTCTTTGGACACAACGCCGATATAGCATGGGGCAGCACTTGGGGCGGCGGTGATCTTATCGATATCTACGCCGAGAAATTACATCCTCAAAACAAAGAAAAATACTTATTCCAAGGTAGCTATGTCAATTTAGAGAAACGCGCCCTGTCTATCAAAGTAAAAAATCGAAATGATTATCGTTTTTACACCTACCGCAGTGTGCACGGGCCAATTATTAAACGTAGCTATACAAGGAACATAGCCTATGCTAAAAAACGAAGTTGGGAAGGCAGAGAAATATCCACCCTCCTGCATTGGATAGAATCCACAAAGGCTAAAGAGTATACTGCATGGGAAAAAAGCACGGCTCATCAGGCCTTGAACATTAACATGTTCTACAGCGATAAGCATGGGAACATTGGCTACGTGTTTGGCGGAAAATATCCGGTTCGCCACGCTAATCACGATAATAGGCTTCCCGTGTATAATCCTAAGCACGATTGGCTGGGGATGCAGCCTTTTGAAAGCAACCCTAGCGTATATAACCCGAAAAATGGCTACCTGATAAATTGGAATAACCGCCCAGCCAAAGGCGTACTCAACCCCGATGTCTTTTGGTTCTCGTGGTCTAAGGCCGATAGAGTCAATTTTCTACATAAAGAAATTACCAGCAAAGAACGCTTTACAGCAGAAGAGCTTTGGCAGACTCTTGAGAAAAGCTCTTTCGCCGATCCTAATATAAGTTATTTTATTCCGCATCTTCAAAAGGCCATGCAATATACAAGAAATAAAGACCTTCATCGCCTAGCACAGGCTATTTTCGATTGGGATGGCGCAAGACGTGACAGCGATGAACAGGGCTTCTACGACAGTCCCGGCTTAGCTGTTTTTCAGATTTTCATGGCGGCTCTTGTGGATTATAGCCTTAAAGACGACTTGGGCAAAGTAGCTTATTCCTTTTTTTCGGCTACCGGCTATGCCACACCCCAGCATCCTTATAGCAGTAGCATCAATCTTCCTGTGGGCGTGAAGGCTATTATTGAACGCTTAGAAAACCCTGCAGGACAGCGCTACGACTTCTTTAATGGCGAGCCTGCCTCCTTAGTTTTGCTGAAAGCCTTGCAGAAAACATGGCGTTTTGGTAAAAAAAAATATGGCAGCAAAATACAAGACTGGCAACTTGAAACAGTGCCTCTTCTTTTCAGAACAAAAAATTTTTTAGGTATTCCCCAAAACTCTAAAAACAACGAGGTAAAGCTCCCCGTAGCCATGAACAGAGGCTCTGGGAATATTCTTGTTGTTTTTACCAAGACCGGCGTAGAAGGCTATGAGGTAATTCCTCCAGGACAAAGTGGCTTCATCGCTTCTAATGGCAAAAAAGCAAAGCATTATGCCGACCAACTGAGCCTATACAAAACATTCCAAAAAAAAAGAATGTGGCTGCATGAACAAGACGTAAGCGAACATACTGAAAGCAAACAAGTGCTTTATTACGAAATTCAATAATTTTAGGCTCTTTTTTGAAATTCTCTATCATTTTGCTTGCCAAAGCCAACAGAAAAGTTTATTATTTGATTATGATAAGCCTTTTACAAAAAAACCTAGCAGCTTATTGAAATTGAAAATTAACGCTACAAAATTATTATAACTTATTTTCCTTGCCTTGTTATAAGCCTGCCTTTTTCTAGCCGCAAGTCTTACGCAATAAAAAATAGAGTAAAAAACAAAAGAAAACTATGCATACTTTTAAATCTAGCAATACCCAAGAATATACCAATACGATACAACATCTTATTGAACTTCAAGAAGTAAACAAACTGTTAACCGATCTGGAACAAGAAATTAATATTTTACGCACGCAAACAGAGGTTGACAGAAAAAAATACACCTCCAAAAAGTTGCAATATGAAAAAAACCACCCGGCCCTGCTGAAATCACAAGAAGAAGTAACCGGATTAGAAAATGACATTCTTGAAATTCAGCTTGGCATCGAAAAATGCGAGGATAGAAAAAAGAAAATAAAAACAATTAAAGAATTTAAAGCAGTCAATCACGAAATAGATGCCCTTACTCAAGATAATGCCCTTAAAGAAAATCAGCTTATTTCAAAAAAACGCGACGTGGAATTCAAAAAAGATACCGTAGAAAAAATACAAGAAAGCCTTACCGAAATAAAGGCCGATTTTGACCAAAAAAAAAATGAACTTGCCAGCATGACCGCCGAACGTAACAAGGACATCGAACGCGAGAAAAAAAAGAAACAAAAAGTTGAAAACAAAATTGATGCTCTAGCCCTTTCCTTATTTAATCGAATTTATCAAAACAAACGCGGGCTAGCCGTAGCTGCCGTAAAACATAACCCCGTCTTCGATGGTATTGTCTGCCAAGGTTGCTACAGCCAGCTGCCCAAGCAAATAGAGATTGATATTAAACATCAGCTAGATATTATCTTTTGTCCTTCATGCTCGCGTATTCTCTTTTTCCAGCCCACTGCCGATGTCTTGTCTGAAACAGAAGCAAAGGCTTAGCATGTAATGAATATCCATAAAGCTACATCACAGAGCAACAAAGGCTTAGAATCCTTAGAATATTTTATTCCATAGGCTTATTTAGCCGCCCTTAATTCCTCATCAACAAAATGAGGATATTTCAAACTAGAAACAAATTCCTTCTCTGTAAGAGAAGGAAGGAAAAACAATGCAAAATTTATCACAAATAGGCTTTTTCCCAGGAGACCTCGTATTCATTGTTTTTTTTGGCAGGGTAGTGGAACTCTGCTTTAATTCGCTACGAATTGTATCGGTAGCCAAAGGCTTTAAGGAAGCCGCCTTTCTT
>JAUXHF010000179.1 GCA_030621685.1 Spirochaetota bacterium | reverse complement strand
TCTTGCTCTTCTTCACTTAAAGCAGACAGAGACATGCTAAGCTGCTTGTTTTGCTGGCTGGCTAAAGAAGCAGCTTAGCTGCTTGAAGCCTTGCTTGAATTTCTTGAATTTTTCATAGGCAAGGAGTAAATAAATGCTTAGTTATCGATATTGTAAAGACGTTCTTCTAAAAGCTGAAGGTATTCTTGCTCTTCTTCACTTAAAGCGGACAAAGACATGCTAAGCTGCTTGTTTTGCTGGCTGGCTAAAGAAAGCGTTTCTTCGAAATAAGGTATTTCTCCATTGTAAAGAAGCATCTCTGCAAAATACGGAGGGCTGTTATCTCTGTATAGAAAACGATACTCCTCGTGTAAGTTTTGGCGGTAGCGGCGATGTAAAGGAATATTGGCGTTTTGTAAGAAGGCCTCACGCTCGCCTTGCAGTATAGATGGGCTATTATCTAAAGTATTGTTTGCCGGAATATTGTTTGCGAGAAGGAAGTTAGATAGTCTTAGGGTAGAAGTTTTCGTATAAAAAAAATCTGGCTCGCCATTATAATAACGGAAGATCATTCTGTTGGTATCGGTATCGTAGGCTTGCTGAGTTATTTCAACATAACGGACAACTCGTTGCTGGGCGTTTATTTCTAATACTCTTCGTAGCGAAAGAGATTGAAACAAGCTAAAGAGCTTAGCTGGAAGCGGAGCTAGGGTTATGGCTTCTTGTCCTGGGTAGTTTTTGTACGGTTGGCTTTGGCTTTGGCGAAATTGCTTTAAGGATTCTGCTAAAGGAAGGCTAGATAATTCCTGCTGCTTTTGCTGCTGCCCAGCTAGGGCAGCCTTGGTGTTTGTGTACAGCGATCGACCAAAACTGTAAAAGCCACCTCTATGATTGAAGAGAAAAAACTCTTTAAAAGCTTCTTTCTTTTCGCCAGTATTTTCAGAAAAAGATTCTTCTTTTGTAAAGGTTTGTAGGAGGCTGGGGGAGCTGCTTTCCTTGGTGCTGGGGATGAGAAAAGAGAGCGGCTCATCAACATAAAGATAGCGAAGTGTATGTAGCAATTTGCCCTTAGAATCTTGCAAATCTTCCTCGTAAAGCCTGCCCTTAGCATCGTAGCGGTATTGATAGGCTGCTAAGAGCGTAGCATTATCTGTATATATTTTTTTTTGCTGGAGTTTTCCCTTTTGCCAATGAAGTAAGAGTACTTGGCGTCCTTGGCGAAAGGTAGTCATGTTCTCAATAACAGAGCCGCTAGCATGAAAACGGTAGCTTGTAGAGCGCACCGGCTGGCGTAGCAAATTCTTTAGCTGAATTTCCTGCGTCAGGCTAGCCCCGTTTATGCGTTTAGCGTTTTTGTTATAAAAAAGAGGGTCTTCTAACATAAGAGAAGTGCTAGAAGAAACAGCTTGATGCCGCTCGCTTTGCTGAAGCCGAATATACGTTTGGGCGGCATGGACGAAAAATTTTCTATCTTCTAATAAGGATGCATAGTACAAAGTTTTTCTTTCAAGAAGTCTTCCTGTTTTCATATCGAAACGAAAAACTGTTTTTAAGGCGCCCATGTTTTCTCCGGATTCATAATAAGTAAACAGAAAACGATCACGACCGTTCTCTGTTTGCTCTCTAAGTTTTCCTTTACGAAACAATCTGAGGCTGTGTTTGGCTAGCCTGCCATCGGGCCTAAAAAGTTTACGTTCTTCGCTATAGTTCATGTTGTCTTGTTCTGAAGAATCGCCGGGCGGAAAGCGGCTTATTTCTTGGTATTTAAAAACACTAGACGAAGGATGACTATAGCTTATTGTGGTAACGCCATTGCTGCTGTAATGGAAGTTTTGCTGCAGGCTTGCTTGGCCGTTTACGTAATCTGTAAGAGATGAAATTTTAGTTGAAATTCCGAAAAGATCTGCTGCCTCTGTTTCTAAAGAGATAGCAGCGGCGGGAAAGTAGCGGTAGCGCCGCTGGTATTGCTGCCAGCTGGCTTGCTTGTTATCAGAAGTTTCACTGAAAACACTAAAGGTTTTTTCAGTAATTCTGCCATGTTCATCGAAAAGACTATCACTTTGAACAAGCCCATTAATTTCTTCGCTGAACCTTTCAATAACGCCTGTTTCGTAAAGCTGCAAGGTTAATCGACGTTGGGGGTATCGCTTTTTGCTTATGCCACTAGATTCATATTGATAGCCTTCTATAACCCTAAGCCTATCTAACTCATCGTAGCGGAGGATGAAAAACCGAGAAGCCGGCTGCTTATTTTCGCCAGAAGCCAAAGTTTTTAGCGCTTGCTTTTCTTGTTTTTCCTCTCCCTCTCCCTCTCCCTCTGATGGCTGGGCTGTGTTTACAAAGGTGTAACCGTATAAATCGTTGCTTTTAACAAAGACTGAAAGCCTATATGGCGGAGATAGCTTCGTCTCGCTACGCACGATGAAATTGGAATACAGCAAAGATGTGCCGCTGAAAACACTGCTAAGCAAAACAAGTAAGTTTAGCAGCAAACTTGCCGAGCAGAAAAAGCGCCGGATAACCAGCAGTTTCGTGATTAAATATTTTCTTGAATATTCCTTCATTTTCTTTGATGTTCCTAGGGTCCCCTGATAAAGCTTCTTTTTGTAAGCAAGCCTTATATGTGTTATGTCATGTCAATCAAGGATAATATCGGCTTTCTTGGGCGTATACTTCAATGCCTAAGAGCAGCTTAGAGCTATATCTTCTGTGCTTGCTTATTATAAGCAGGGAATGAGCATGAAAGTGAGTATGAAAGTAAATATATACGTATATTTACTGGCAGCTGTGGCGGATTGAGCGATTAAGCAGATTAAGCAATTAAGCAATTAAGCTCTGCGACTAAGCCTTATATGTGTTATGTGTCATGTCAATCAAGGATAATATCGGCTTTCTTGGGCGTATACTTCAATGCCTAAGAGCAGCTTAGAGCTATATCTTCTGTGCTTGCTTATGTATAAAGCTGGGAATGAGCATGAAAGTGAGTATGAAAGTGAGTATGAAAGCAAATATATAAGTATAGTTACTAGCTAGCGGCGGCGGATTAAGTGATTAAGCGATTAAGTGATTAAGTGATTAAGTTAGGTTCTTAGGAGAAGAAAGCAATTTGCTAAGTAAATCTTCTAGCTGGGGATAATCATAATATTCAATTTCAATTTTTCCTACTTTCCCATGTATTCTTTGAATGCCTACTTTTGTGAACAGCCGTTCTTGCAATTGCTCTTCCATAGTTTTTAGGAAAGGGTCGATATCTTGGCTTGTTTTGCTAGCCTTTGTTAGTCTTCCGCTAGGTGCTAGGCTGGAAAAGTGTTTTGGTTTGAGGTCATCGTTATCAGAAAGCATGGCGGCTTCTTTTTCGATGAAGCGTACGGGCATTCCTTCGGCAGCAATTTTAGCCAGCAGAGAATCTAGATGCTCTGCGTTTAAGGTAAGCAGCGGGCGCGCCTGAGTAAAACTAAGTTTGCCTTCAATTAAAAGCTTCTGCAGCCTTGGCGGGGCCTTTAGCAGTCGCAGCATATTGGCCACATGGCTACGGCTTTTTCCTACTTGTTTGGCAAGGTCTTCTTGGCGTAAATTCTCTTGCTTAAGAAGATAGGCATAGGCATGGGCCTCTTCAAGAGGGTTCAAATCGCTGCGCTGAATATTTTCGATGAGCATGACATGGAAAAGTTCTTCTTTGTTGTCATCGTTTTGGGGACGAATGAAAATAGGAACTTTGCTGAGACCTGCTAGCTTTGCCGCCCGCAAACGCCGCTCGCCACTGATAAGCTGGAAGACTCCTTGCTCCTTAGTTTTCTGTACGATTAAGGGTTGAATAATACCAACGTTTTGAATGGATTGAGCCAAGTTTTTCAGCTCGGTTTCTTGGAATTTCTTGCGTGGCTGATGGGGGTTGGCCCGAATAGCTGCGAGGCTTGCTTCGGTTATAACTTCATTTTTGCTAAGGGTCTTTTCCTTGCTTACAGCTAGGCCATCTAGCAAATCTTCTGCTAGCGAAAGGCTCTTGTTGTTCTCTGGGAATAAGGCTGAAAGGCCACGGCCTAGCCTGTCTTTACTTGGTTTTTTCTTTTTTGTTTTATTTTTTCTTTTTTCCATAGATGTTTTTATAAGGATAGTTTTCTTTCGCTTATGAATAGTTTTCGAGTTTTTTTCTAGTTAGCAGGCAAAGCTTGCTTGGGGCTTGGTTGATGGGGTGTATTTGCTTGGTTGATGGGGCGTATTTTCGAGAAAGGCCAGGGCCTAGCCTGCCTTTACTTGGCTTTTTCTTTTTTCCATAGATGTTTTTATAAGGATAGTTTTCTTTCGTTTATGAAGAGTTTTCGAATTTTTTTCTAGCTAGCCGGCAAAGTTGCCTGGGGCTTGGTTGATGGGGCGTATTTTCTCTGGGAATAAGGATAAGAATAAGGCTGAAAGGCCAGGGCCTAGCCTGTCTTTACTTGGCTTTTTCTTTTTTCATAGATGTTTTTATAAGGATAGTTTTCTTTCGCTTA
>JAUXHF010000073.1 GCA_030621685.1 Spirochaetota bacterium | reverse complement strand
CGCTTATCTTAACGCTCGCTCCAAGTAAATACCTAAAAACAAGAAGAGAGGCATGGGCATATGCCATATTCTCGTCTCTTCTTTTCTTTCATCCTCGCTTTTTTCAAAGCCGATGCACTGCAAAATTTCTGCGGGGCAGCAGAAATTCTAATTCTTATCCGTAGAAATAATTAGGCAGCCATGTAACTATCCCCTGAAATTTAAACAAAATAACAAGCACCACCAACTGAATGATAATAAACGGTATGACACCAAGATAAATATGCTTCGTTTTAAACGAAGCCGGCGCCACCCCCCGTAAGTAAAACAAAGAAAACCCAAACGGCGGCGTCAAAAAAGAAGTTTGCAAATTCACGCCTATCATCACCCCAAGCCATATGGGATCAAAACCCATGCTCATAAGCGGAGGGCCTATAATAGGAATGACCACAAAAATGATTTCTATGAAATCGATGAAAAAACCTAAGGCGAAAATAAGAAGCATGACAACAATGAAGGTTGTTGCCGGATCCGATGAAATGCTCATTAACAAGTCTCGAACCACCGTATCTCCGCCAAAACCACGGAAGATCAACGAGAAAAATGAAGCCCCCACTAAAATAAGAAAAACCATGCTGGTTTGGAACGCCGTAGTATAACAGGCCTGAACAATAAGTTTCCAGTTAAGTTTTCCTTTTATCAAGGTAATAAATAGCCCGCCCATGCCGCCAACAGCCGCTGCCTCGGTAGGCGTGGCAAAGCCGGCCAGAATAGACCCCAGTACCAAAATAATTAACGCCATCGGCGCAATTAGCGAGAGGGCGATCTTGAAAATTAGCGGCATATTCGCTTCTAAACGAATACGCTCCCGCTCTTTCTTCGGAATACACGGCAAGCCCTTAGGCCAGAAAATAGCCAAGACGCCAAGGTAGATTATGTATAATAAAACAAGTAACAATCCGGGGAATAAGGCTCCTATGAATAAATCTCCCACCGAAACCGCATCCGGAGAATAATTGCCTTGCTCCAATTGCGATTTTTGATAGGATGAAGAAATAACATCGCCCAATAAAACCAATACTATAGATGGCGGAATAACCTGCCCCAAAGTGCCCGAAGCACAGATGCTCCCAGCAGCAACGCTAGGATGATACCCCCGTGAGAGCATGGTTGGCAAAGCCAAAAGACCCATCGTAAGCACGGTGGCCCCCACTATCCCCGTGGAAGCCGCCATAAACATGCCCACTATCGTAACCGATATGGCCAGCCCGCCCCGAATAGGACCAAACAAAAGCCCCATGCTTTCCAGCAAGTCTTCGGCAATCCCCGATTTTTCTAATACCGCCCCCATGAAAATAAACAAAGGCACTGCCATCAGCACCTCGTTCCTCATAATCGTGAATAAACGGTTGGGAATCGCTTCCAAGAAACTCGGCTCGAAATTCCCTGTTATTATCCCCACCACAGCAAAAAATAAAGCCGCCCCAGAAAGAGTAAACGCTACTGGATAGCCTGCTATCAGAATCACTATTAACGATAAAAAAATAGCAACAATAATTAATTCCATACTTCAGCCTTCTCTGTTTTCCTCACTCTTCTCTTTTTTACTTTTTTACTTTTTTACTTTTTTACTTTATGTCAGCCTAATTAGCCAGCCTAAATAGCTAGCCTAAATAGCTAGCCTAAATAGCCAGCCTTATTTCCATTCTTCTTCATTTATATAGCCACGCAAAAACAATACGTTACGAATAATCTCGGAGGTTCCTTGCATAATCAAAAGTAATGGCGCTATAATAATAAGCGTTTTCAATAAAAAAACTATGGGAAGACCCCCAGCCTCGTTAGAAGCCTCTAGGTGTTTCCAAGAACTAGCTACATAGGGAATAGCGATAATGGCCCAAACAAAGGCCGTTGGAAAAAGCAACAGCAAGCTGCCCAGCAAATCTATCATGGCTTTTCGTTTCTTACTTTGATAGGCATAAAGAACGTCTACTCGAACGTGGAAATTTTTGCGCAAGGCATAGGCGCTAGCCAATAAGAACATCGTGGCATGCATATATATAACACTTTCTTGCAAGGCGATATAGCCTATGTTAAAAACATATCGCATGGTGGTTATTGTAAACGTGGCCAGCACCATGGCTAGGCTAAGGTAAGCAACTCCCTTACCAATACGTTCGTTAAACACATCTATTTTCTTAGAAAGAGTGAGGAGTTTTTTCATAAAACAAAGTAACTCTAAAGTATTTTTAAATATTTTTTAGGCCATTATTTTAAGAGCCAAGCAGCTATTTTTATAAAGCTGCTGGCTAATAAGAACATCGTCTTCAGGGCGGAGTTTTTGAATAAACGAAAGCGTATGGAGGATAAAAGGGCTACTGTTGGGTTTTCCACGAACGGGCTGGGGGGCTAAGAATGGAGCATCGGTTTCTAGCAGCATTTTCTCTAGAGGCATGCTAGCCGCTATGGCCTGAAGTGCTTTATTTTTAGTAAAAGTTACCATGCCTGAAAAAGAAAGATAGGCGCCAGCTTGTAACAGAGCATCAGCATCTTCTTTTGTTCCGCTAAAACAATGCGATATCACCGGCACGCTAAGAGCAAGCTTGGCCAGCATTTTTGCTGCCAGCACATAGGCATTCGGGGATAACCTAGCCTCTTTGTTTTCATGGCTGGGCTGCCTTGTTCGAAGATGCAAGGCAGCTGGCAATCCATGCCGCTCTGCAATATGTAGCTGCTCTTTTAACAGCCATTCTTGCAGGGCTAGGGGCGGCGAATTTTCTGTTATATCTAAGCCTATTTCAGCTATGGCATGAATTTTTTTCTGGGCGGCGTAATCTTCAAGCAGCTCAAGTTTTGCTTGAAGATCTTCCCTGCTGCTCTCTTGTATGTAATGCGGTGCTACGGCTCCGCCAAGAAGAACTTCTTTGAAGCCAGCAAGCTGCTCGGCTCGCTGGGCGATATCGCTGGGGTCAAGGCCCGGATCTAGCACGAAGCTGATGCCTGCCTCTCTAATTTTTTGAACATGCTCGGCTACGGGCATATGTTTGCAAAGACTAAGGTGGCAATGCGTATCCACACTTTTCCACACTTTCCCGTCCTCCAAAGAATTACTGCTAGCTGAATCTTTATTCATTGCTTGAAACTTTAGTTGGAATTCTACTATGGGGCTATATCTTTTTTTGCTGTTATTTTCAATTTCGTTTTTTAGCCCCAGCCTGTCTTTGATGCTTTTATAATATATGTTTGCAAAGACTAAGTGGCAAGGCGTATTCACACTTTCCAGTCCTCCAAAGAATTACTGCTAGCTGAATCTTTATTTACTGCTTGAAACTTTAGCCGGACTGCAACTATGCTACTATGCGGCTATGTCTTTTTTTTGCTGTTATTTTCAATTGCGTTTTTTAGCCCCAGCCTGCCTTTGATGCTTTTATAATATATGTTTGCAAAGACTAAGTGGCAAGGCGTATCCACACTTTCCAGTCCTCCAAAGAATTACTGCTAGCTAAATCTTTATTTACTGCTTGAAAATTTAGCTGGAATGCCACTATGCTGCTATGCCTTTTTTGCTGTTATTTTCAATTGCGTTTTTTAGCCCCAGCCTGCCTTTGATGCTTTTACAGTAATAAATTTAATAACGCAAAAAGGCATAGCGCTGGGCATCGCCAGCTTGCAGGGCCAGTCTTACCGTGTAATATAGTTTTTCTGATGAGAGGCCAATAACTTGGCCTGTTTTAAGAATATCAGATTGAGCAACATCCACTTGGCCTAGCTGCATAAATTCTGTAGCGAAGCCAAATTCATGGATCACATGCACATCCCATAAATTCGGCTGTGCCTTGTTACGCCTAATGGAAACAACTTTTCCTTCGCTAGGAGCAATGACCGGAGTTCCCGGCAACACCGAGAATTTCAAATGTTCTCCTTGTTTTTCTATAAATTCACCAAGGCCGTATTGAAGAGGCCAGCGCATAGGCAAGGCAGCATGAAAAATCTTATTTTGCGATATGTTTTGATAAAGAGCCTTTAAGGTGCCAAGGCTTTCATCCATAGAACGATAATCGCTTGGCAAGATATCAAGAATAGGCTGGCTAGCTAAATTTTTTTGCTTTGTTAAGAAAAACTGCTCTTCAAGCGTCTGCAGCCCCGCTTGGAGAACTTGCTTGCTACTGGTAGTAGCTCTACTTACATTTCCGCCTAGGGCCTTGGCAGGACCTTCAAAGCCTTCTCGCCAGCTACGCAACGTGCTGGTAAAATGTGCTTCTTGCCTTGAGTATAGCAAGGAATGTTCCTGCAACTCTAAATCAAAAAGCAGCACATGGCTGGCTAGCTGATTGTTAGCCCTGGTTAGCAATGCTTTTTGGATATACATAAAAAGATTGCTAGCACTTAGCAGCACCGTGCTTAAGAGCAAAACAGCAAAAACCGCCAACATCATAGCCACTGTTTTTCTACCAGCACCTTATGGAAACAAAGGCTACTGCCGCTTAAAATAAGCATGCAGGAGAATTTTTCACTACCTGCAGTTTTTTTCTGAAAGACAGCAGAAAGTTTTTTTAAATGGCGAGCAGCCAAGTTTAAAATACCCTTTACTTTGGTTTTAGTAACAGGACTTTGCTTAAATATCATGCTAGATTAAAAAAACGAGCTGTAATAAAATTTAATCAGGGAATTTATGACGATAAAGCATGCTTACACGACTTAAAAATTGCTTTTCTTTATCGGAAAGCCCGCGCAGCCCCGAAGCAGAAATAACTTCTAAGAGATGGTCAATTTTCTCTTCAATTTCACGTTCACTCATCATGCTTTCATCCAGATTAGAATCTTCCTTTGCCGAAGAGTCCATTCTCCAAGAATAGCGGCGACGTTCCGAATTTTTTCTCTGCTTGTTAGCAGATACAAAACTACTTCCAAAAGTACGGCTTAAATGTAGCCACCGTCTAAGCTCGTTGCCGGCTTCAATAAATGGATATTTTTTAGAATATATCAGCAGGAACAAAGCCCCACAAATAATGCCGCCTATATGCCCAACATGAGAAATATTACTCTCTCCAAAGGCAGAAAAAACAAAGGTTAAGCCAAAAATAAGCAGAACTAAATATTTGGCTTTAATGGTTATGGGAATAAAGAAAAAAATGAGTAGCGTGGTCTGTCGCTCGCTGAACATCAAAGAATAGGCTAAGAGAATGGCGAAAATAGCACCACTTGCCCCTAAAGTGCTATAAAAGGGAGCATTTTGAGTGACCAAAGCCTGTACAGCTAAACTAGCAAAAATAATGAGACCGGCGCCAAACCCACTATACAAATAAAATTTCAAGAACGCCGTCCTACCCCAGTTTCGCTCAATCTCCGAGCCAAAGAAAAACAAAGCTAGCATGTTAAAAAGCAAATGCCAAAAATTCCCATGCAAAAACATATAAGTGAATATCGTCCACACACGGTATTCATGCACTACGCCAGCGTAACTTAAAGCAAAAAAATTTGTTACAAAAGCATCCGAACCTGTTATCGTCCTAGAAAGTAGCTGAAGCACAAATATTATACTCGTAAAAACAAGTATGCTTTTTACAGTTGGAGAAAATACCATGGGGCCTTGAAATTTGGAAACGTCTTTTTAGCTTTTTTTTAAAATGTCTTATTCATGCCATTTAATGCATGAATGCCTGAATGCCTAGCGCTTTTAGGCATGTTTTGTATGTCGGACATATTATAGCTTATTTCTTTTTTGTTACAAACAGCTCTTCAAGGAACTGTCTCATTATTTACATATTTTCAGTTTATTCTATGCTGCCAGCTAGTTTCCATAACGGCATATCAACAATAAAACTGTACTAATCTCTATACTTTAAGCCTTTTTTTGAATTCTCTGCTGTTTTTTTATACACTAAAAATATTGCATAGCCTCTAAGTAAGAGTAAACGAGCAATCCCTTACATATTTTACTTACATGTCTACTCAATATAGTATTTTTTAAAGAAAAAAAACAAAATTAAGCTAAAAAGTAATTTTAATATTCTTTTTAACTCAATTAAGAACAAGTTTTTACTAACTTTCTTCATCTAAAGAGACACGGTTTTCCTAAGTTATGTGCGCAAATTCAGCCTGCTTTAGCAGAAATTAAAGAAAAAATCAAACTCATAGCGGCAAAGCATTATATTACTCGTGATACACATACACGTAACAAACTTGAATTTTCAATATATTTTTGGATATCTTGTTTATAATTATAAGAAATATTAAAATAAATTTCAAAGGAATTCCTACATGAAAAAAGACATTCATCCACAATATCGAGAAGTTCTCTTTAAGGACAGCGCTAGTGATTTTTCTTTTGTTGCTTACTCTGCTGTGGCAAGCAAAGAAAAAACCAATTACAAAGGCAAAGAATATCCATTGTATAAAATGGAAATATCCAGTGCTTCGCATCCATTTTATACAAATACCGATAGAATCTTAGATACCGAGGGACGCGTAGAAAAATTTCGTAAGAAATTTGGTCTTCAAGCTAGAACTCCATAAAGCTTGCAACTACTGCGTTTAAGCGGAGGCTGGGTTTCAAAGCTTAGCGCCATTTCCACAGCGCCATTTCCAGCTCCAGCTCCAAATTTTAACTAGCTTCACTGGTAAGAGAATGAGCAAGAGAAAAAAGAGTAGATCAAAAAAACGAAGCGAAGTTCTTTTTCATGGCTGCTGAAAAAAAAAAAATTCTAATTATTGATGATGAACAGGCCATTCTTAGCAGTCTTTCAAGGCTTCTTAACAACCATGGCTATAGCGTACGCTGCCTAGAAGATGCAAGCCATGTTCTAGGCGAGCTAAAGGCAGCCCAACCAGATCTGATCATGCTGGATTTATGGATGCCCGAGCCAGATGGCTATACCGTGCTGAAGAAAATACGCAGTCTGAAGCAAAAAATACCAATTATCGTGATGTCCGGACATGCCAGCGTCACACTCTCCAGTGAAACCGTAAAGCGTGGAGCAGACGATTTTATTGAAAAACCTTTCTCTAGCGATGCCTTGCTTTATAAGCTGCGTTCTTTATTAAACAAAAAACAGCCCATTCACCAGCAACAAAGCGAAACGCTTATCAAAAAAAACTTACTCAATTTAAAAATCCCGCAACGAACGCTGGCTAAAAACATTGTTGCCAAAGGTACAGCCTTACATAGCGGGCATAATACAGGCATAATCCTGCAACCCTTTTTAGAAGATGGCGGCATCATTTTTGAAGATATTTCTACTAATAATATTATTAAAGCCAATGTCCAAAATGTCTTAGCCGATGCTTATGCAGTAACCCTATCAGATTCCCAAGGCTTTCACATTAAGCTTATAGAGCATCTGCTAGCAGCCTTGCATATTTACGGCATCGATAACCTAAAGGTCAAAGTATCTGGTGAAATACCTATTTTTGATGGCTCGGCCCTGCCTTTTTGCAAGCTCATTGAAGACGGTGGCGTAAAAGAGCAAGCCAGCAACAAAAAAGTGCTTGTTTTGAAAAAAAAAATACGAATTGTAGATGCTTCGGATAGCACAAAAACCCTTGAAGCAGAACCTTACGATGGCCTGCATATTTCTTATCTGCTACGGCTACCACAAAATTTTGGTGACCAGTATTACCAACTTGACTTTGGGCAAGAACAGCAAAGTAGCCGAATTGATATTTTCAAAAAAGAAATAGCCCCTTGTAGAACCTTCGGGTTTTTAGAAGAAACACGAAACTTACAATCTAGTGGCATGGCCCGTGGCGCCACCTTAGGCAACGCTGTCTTATTAGATGAGGGCAGAGTGGTTAATGCCAAACTACGCTACAAAAACGAATTGGCCCGCCATAAAATCATCGATATTTTAGGCGACCTTTACTTGCTGGGCGTGCCGCTGCGCGCGAAGATTACGGCACGCGGCACAGGCCATCGCCACAATATTGCTCTGGTTAAAAAAATATTAAACCCTGAAAGCTAAGGTCTACAATAGAAAAAACCCTTATTTTTTGCCAGTTTTAAAAAAACACAATCCCCTCCTCCTCTCATGCTTGCACGGCTTGAAATAAGCAATTTTCTATTCATCGAAAAAGCCATTGTAGAATTTTCTCCAAAGGTTAACGTAATAACCGGCGAGACAGGAGCCGGTAAATCTTTGTTTCTCTCGGCGCTTAAAGCCGTTTTCGGAGAGAAGATTAAAGGTGGCGCTAACACCACCATACGCCTTGGGGCAGATGAGGCTGTTCTGCGCTCGGTATTTTTCTTGAAGAACAAAGCACAGCGCCACTCTCTCATGAAAATACTGCATAAATGGGATATTCTTATACACGATGGAGATGACCAGCAGCTTAACTTGTCTAGGAATTTGCGGCGAAACGGCAGCGATACATGCTTCATCGATAAACGAGAAGTCCCCCATGAACTCTTATCGCAATTGGCTCCGTTGCTTTTAGATATTCACTCTCAAAGACAAAACCAATATCTTCTAAAAAGTGAAAACCATCTACATTTTTATGATTCTTACTTGCGCTTAGCCCCCAAGCGCAAGGCCTATCGCCATGTCTTTAGAGACCTGCAAGAACAAGCTGAAAAATTAAAAACTTTTCAGCAAACTACCCATGAAGATAGCCAGCAAAAAGAATTCTTAAACTATACGGTCAGCGAGCTTTCTAAGGCACTTAAGCATATTGGCGATTACAGCGGATTAAAACAAAAACTTTCTG
>JAUXHF010000205.1 GCA_030621685.1 Spirochaetota bacterium | reverse complement strand
TCCTGTTTTCCATGTATAGGTATTTCTTTGTTTAGGGTCGTAAATAAAAAAGGGAACCTTGTTGAGCGTATGCGAGGTTTTAACGATATAGTTTCCTTGGGCATCTTTTTTTAGCGTATTCGTTTTTGTATCAACTTCAAACATTTCATCACAATTGCCATGGTCGGCGGTGATGAGGGCGATGCCATTACAATCAGCTAGCGCTTTGAGCAGCCGGGCGAGGCAGAGATCTACAGCCTCTACGGCTAGTTTGCTAGCCTGAAAGTTTCCGGTATGGCCGACCATGTCGGCATTAGGATAGTTCACTCGCCCGCAATCAAATTTTTTTGATTTGAGGCAGTCTATGACGGCATCAGTAATTTCAGCGGCTTTCATCCAGGGACGTTGATCGAAAGACACGTTATCGCTAGGAATTTCTATATATGTTTCAGTTTTTTCATTGAATTTGCTTGAGCGGTTGCCATTCCAAAAAAAAGTGACATGTCCATATTTCTGGGTTTCAGAAATGGCAAACTGCCGTTTTCCTGTGGCGGCCAAATATTCTCCCATAGTGTTTTTTATGGAGGGGGGATTTACTAAGAACCTAGATGGAATATTCCTGTCTCCGTCATACAAAGTCATGCCGACATAGTGAATGGCTACCTTTTTCTTTTTTTGAATAGGGGTAGCTCTGTTTTCGAAGGCCAAGGATATTTGTATGGCCCTATCGCCACGGAAATTGAAGTTGATGAGGGCATCGCCATCTTGTATCAGGGCTAACTCTCTGCTAGGATCAGCTTGGATGAGAAAAGGGGGGATGTATTGGTCGCTTACCTTGTTTTCTTTGCGAAGTTGCTGAATGCCTGCTGTTGCCGATTGAAAGACTGGGCCTTCGCCTAGAACCATGAGATCCCAGCCACGTTGGATCATGTCCCAATCAGCTTCGTAGCGGTCCATAACCAGCAGCATTCTTCCGCCAGCAGAGGCTATGTGGGCGCTGCAAGCATACTTTTTTCGAAGTTTAGCAAAATGCTGCTCTAGGCGCAGAACATAGAGCAAGGCCGATTGCGGCGAGGTATCTCGACCATCTAAGAGCGCATGTACGTATATTTTCTTAAGTCCTTCGGCGGCGGCTTGCTCGCTTAGTTGCATAAGATGCGTTATATCAGAGTGGACGTTCCCATCTGAGAGCAAACCAAGAAAATGCAGAGCGGAATTCTGTTGTTTCACATGATACATGGTATCTTTCCATGCTTTTCGTTGAAATAAAGAGCCGGATAGCAAGGCTTCTTGTACAAGTTTAGAGCCTTGGCTATAAATTTTTCCAGCGCCAATTGCATTATGACCGACTTCAGAGTTGCCCATGTCTTTATTAGAGGCCATGCCCACATGCTTGCCGTGGGCAAACAGTTCTCGATAGGGATAGCCTGCCTTTAAGCCATCGTAGCATGGCGTGCTAGCGGCAGCAAAGGCATCGCCGGCCTGTCTGCCGGAAAGGCCTAGTCCATCAAGGATGATAATGAGTACAGGGCCAGCTAAACGGTTTTTAGCAGTAGATTTACGAAGGGGTTTTTTTTGTAAACTTTTCAAGAGACCTCTAAACATTGTTTAAAACTATTTGCTATTTTCCTAAGTATGTTGAAGTAGATATCTTCGGGGTTTAGCTGCGTAAGTGTTATGCCTAAGGGGTCTAACTCTACGGTCTTAAGCCCTGTGTAGGCTTCAAGAGTTTTCTTTGTTTTTTCTTGAATGTTGGGTTCAAAAAGCAGGCAGCGGCTAGCCGTAGTTTCGGCTCGTTTTTTTAGAGTTCTTAGTTTCTTTATTGATAAGGCTTCTTCTGGCTCTAACACTACTGAGCCGGCGGCTTTTAGTTTAAATTCTTTTTCGAAGTATTGCGTGGTATCGTGAAAGACAAGAAAGGGTTTTCGTTTTAGGGGGAGCAGGTTTTCGTAAATTTCTCCGCGAAGCAAGCGTATTTTTTTTGAAAAAAGCCTTGCGTTTTCCTGATATGTTTGGCTATGCTCCGGGTAGACTATGCTTAGCTCTTGGGCGATGAGCCTAGCTATTTCCGTGCCATGTTGCGATGAGAGCCAAAAATGTGTGTCATAGGGAAAAAACCCTTGAGCAGCTGTTTCCAAATAGGCTTTATTTTCTTCAGGTGAAAGGGCTTCGTTATTTTGAGACTTGGCATGCTTTTCAAAGTCAAGACCAGTTCGTTGCCGTAACCTTAAGATGCCTTCAGCTTGAAAAAGGCCTAAGGTACGAACATGTTTAGGCAGACTGGGAAGAAGTTTTTTGACGAACTTTTCTAATGTCTCATCAACAAAAAAAAACATATCGGCCTTTTCCAATAAGGCCCGCTTCGAAACTGTTAGCGTATAGGCATGTGCTGAGAGATTGTTATCGATAAGCAAAACAGGTTTGCCACTGCCTTTCATGATGCTGCTGGCTATTGAATAAATCGGGAGAATGCTTGTTACAACACCGCTTTTTTTCGAGTTATCGGCTAGGCTCGATGAAGGGCTAGCTTGGCTTTCTAAATTTGAAGTTTGCGAGAAAACTTGCAAGCCTTGTATGCTTAACAAGAATACAAAAATAGAAATTTTAACTTTTTGCATAAAGATAGTTTGACTTGTAGCCAATAGAAAGTATATATGAATTACAGAAAGCCTCTATATCTAAAATCTAAGGAAGTTTTTGAAATTGAGCGTTTAGCTTGTACCCTTGTTTAAGATTGAGCGTTTAACTTTAATGTTTAGGGTTACTTAATTCTGCTAACTATACTTATACTATATTATACTATGCTAGCTATGGTAAGGATTAAAAAACAAAATGTAAAAAGCACTGAAAAAGCACTGAAAAGTATTTTATTGTAGCTGTGAGAAATAATGGGCATGTTAGAAGAGCATGAAACAAGCTATTAAAATAAATAAGGCGGATACTGTTTTAGCAGAGCCGATATTGCTTGAAGCAAAAGATATTTCTTTGAGGCGTTACGGACGATCCGTGCTAAAAAAAGTTTCCTTAGAAATAAAAGAGGGCGATTTTGTCACAATTATTGGCCCCAATGGAGCAGGGAAATCTACCTTGTTATCTTGCCTGATGGGGCTACTTCGTCCGCATGAGGGAAAGATAATTAGAAGTCCTAAGCTGAAAATTGCCTACGTTCCGCAGCGGCTGCATCTTGAGAACTCTATGCCAATAGATGTGAAGAGCTTCATTAAATTAGGCCGTAATATGACAACAGAATCAAAGGCTTATAGCGATTTTATTTTGAAACAAACAGAGATAGAAAGGCTGTGGTCTAGGCAGCTTAATCGGCTTTCCTTTGGCGAGCTGCAAAGAGTTTTTTTAGCTAGAGCCTTGTTACAAGAGCCTAATTTACTTGTTTTAGATGAACCTATGCAAAACCTCGATGTTTCAGGGGAGCTTAAACTGTATAAACTTCTTGGCGATTTATATCAGCAGAGACGAAGAGCCGTGCATGAAAAACATGTGAGAGGGCCTTTAAGTGTGTTAATGGTATCGCATGAGTTACATATGGTGATGGCTGTTACTACGAAAGTATTTTGTTTATTTCATCATGTTTGCTGCTCGGGAACGCCAAAAGAAGTTGCTCAAAATGCTGCCTTCAAAGAAGTGTATGGTGATGATATGGTCAAACTTATGAAGGTATATTCTCATGCCCATAACCACATTCATCAAGCCGATGAGGAAAGCACTAGAGCATAATGTGGTTATGAACAGTAAATACAATTCATCAAGCCGATGAGGAAAGTGCTAGAGCATAATGCGGTTATGAACAGCAAATACAATTCATCAAGCCGATGAGGAAAGCGCTAGAGGATAATGCGATTACGAACAGCAAGTAAATGCCCTTTGTGCATAG
>JAUXHF010000042.1 GCA_030621685.1 Spirochaetota bacterium | reverse complement strand
CTCGCTAGCTTTGCCAGCCATAACAACATGCCCGCTAACCAGCACATAGCCGATATCGGCAAAGGCAAGTCCTTTTTTAGCGTTTTGCTCCACCATAACGATGGTCTTGCCTTGGCTATTTTTCAGGTCGCTAATGATTTCAAAAATCATGTCAATGAAGCGTGGCTCTAGGCCTATGGAGGGTTCATCGATGAGCAGGACATCGGGGTTCATAATAAGCGAACGTGAAATCTCGAGCAAGCGGCGCTCGCCACCAGAGAGTACGCCGGCTTTTTTATTACGCCTGGCGCGAAGCCTATCGTATTTCAGGAGAATCTCTTCGGCGGCTTTATGGGCATCGTGAGTATTTGGTTTAAGAAAACCTCCCATAAACAGGTTTTCTTCTACGGTCATATTGGGGAAAATCGAGTTATCTTGCAAGAGATAAGAGATGCCGGCTTTCGAGAGCATCTGGTTAGATTGGAGCCGGCTGATGTCTTGTTGGTTAATAAAAATTTTTCCAGAAAACAAACGTGTCATTGAAAAAAGCGTGTTAAGTACGGTGGATTTCCCTGAGCCGTTGGGGCCAATCAAACAAAGAGCCATGCCTTTGCCAATACATAAATCTAGGGAATGGAGAACTTGCATGCGTCCATAGCCAGACACAATCGCCTGCATTTCAAGAAAGGCCTGGGTATCGCTATCGCTTTTTGCTGCGTCTGTATTTTTTGGGCTATGAGCATGAGTCATAGCTCGGAGTTTTGCGAGCGTGGGCCGATTTTTTTCGGCAAGTTTTTCAGCCTGCTTAAGCACCTCACCGGCGCTAATGAGAGTATCGGCGCTTCCGCTGCCGTAGCCGCTAGCTTTGTCTTCTGCTGTTTTTTTTTCCATGGTAATTTCTATTGAGCGCCTAAATAGGCTTCAATAACAATTTTATTATTTTGGATATTTTCAGGAGTGTCTTCTACTAAAACCTGCCCGTGGGCTAAGCAGTAAATTCGCTCGGCAAGATTCATGACCACACGCATGTTATGTTCTATAACAAGCAAGGTAACGCCGAATTCTTTTCGTATTGTTTTCAGCCTATCAATGAGGCCGTTAATCAGTGTAGGGTTAATGCCAGCGGTAGGCTCATCTAAAAGCAACATTTTAGGCTCACACATAAGAGACATGGCCAGCTCTAATAATTTCTGCTGACCGAAAGAAAGATCTCCTGCCAAGAATTCTCGTTTATCGTAAAGGCCAATAAACTCTAAAAGCCCGGCTGCTTTATCTTTTGTTCCTTTAGAAGGCACGGAGAAAATAGATCGCAGGCTTACCGTATTTTGCGGCAAGCTGATGTAAAGGTTTTCTAGGGCTGTCATGCGCGTATAAACTTGGGTAGTTTGAAAAGTGCGCAGCAGTTTTCGCAGAGCAATTTGGCGAATGCTTAGCGAAGATATTTCCTCACCGTTAAAAACAATACTTCCAGAGTCTATGGGGTAGCTGCCAACAATAGAGTTAAACAAAGAAGTTTTTCCCGAGCCGTTGGGGCCAATTATCGCCACTATCTCACCACTTTGCACGGTTAATGAAACTTCTTTGTTAGCGACTACGCCGCCAAAGGTTTTCGTAACCTTTTGCACTTGTAACAAGGCTTGGCTGCTACTTGCCAGCTTGGGCTTAGCCAGCGTTTGAGAGGTATTTTTGTTTGAGTTTGGCGGGTGCGGGTGCGGGTGCATAAATTATTATAATAAGCTAAGCTAAGGAGTTCACTTTTTTTGCTGCTGGGGCTGGGTGCTGAGAGCGGATACGGAGCTTTTCTTGCGCACTTGAAAAAAACCAAGAATGCCTTCAGGAAAAAAGACGACTATGATAACAATGATAAGACCTAAGGCTACGCGCTGCCAGCCCAAAAAGTAGGTCCAAAAAATTTCGTTAAAAGCATGAAAGAATAAGGCGCCAATTACAGGCCCCCATAATCTTCCTTTGCCGCCAATAATGGCCATGATAATCATCCATATGCCATAGGTGGCCCCCGAGAAGGCGACATCGATGGGATCGATAAATCCTACCAGATGCCCCACCAAGGCGCCACAAAGTCCTATGAAAAAGGCCGATAGAATCCAGCTACTTATCTTGTAAAAATTGGTATTAAGCCCCATAGATTCAGCCTTATCTTCGCCATCACGAATAGCGTTGAGTGTCATGCCAAAACGAGTTCTAATAATATAAGAGATACTAAGAAAACAAAGTACGAAAAGCAGGAAACCTTGATAATAGAAAAAAAGACGCCGATAGGTGTCATCAAGAAAGCCCCTGGGCCAAACGGCAAGGCTTAAGCCTTGCCCTGCGCCAAGGATTTCTATAGAGGCGAAAACTTCGCCAATGGCAACACCTAAGGCTAGGGTGCAAATAGCAAAGTAATGCCCGCGCATCTTTAAAATGAGGTTGCCAAAAATAAAGGCGGTTGCTACGGCAGCTATCGCCGCAAAAAGTATGCCCAGGGCATAGCCACTAAAATATTGCGATACGCTGTGTTCAAAGGTTTGAACGCCGCCGGCTTCTGTCCAATCTCCCAGTGAGAAAAAAGGAAGTATCTGAAAGCTTGCCGCCGCGTACATGCCAACACCAAAAAAGACGATATTACCAAAACTGTTATAGCCCATATGCCCGCCTTGCATATCCCAAGAAAGCGCAATAACTACAAAAATCCAAGCAAAAGATAATTGATTAATATAGGCCGGAAAGAGTATGGGAGCAACTAGCCCCAGGCTGCAAAGTGCGATAAACAGGCGAATATCGTTTTTTGTGAAATCTCGCATGGCTGATAGGAAAGAGAAGGCGTCTTGCCTGCTCTTTTTGTTTTGTTAAACGGTGTATCGTAAATTTAATTTTTTAAGATTAAAGGTAAAGGGTTTGTTTGGTTGATTATTTCAAATATTCTCGTTTTTTGCTAAGCCGCCAGTTTCTAAAAACAAGCACAAAAACAAGAAGCGAAAATACAAAAGCTAAGCGTAGTTCGGCGCCAAACATGAAGTCGGCAGATTCTTCAAAAACGCCAAGGCCTAAGGCGGAAAGAATAACGGCTGGCAAATTGCCCAGCCCGGCGAATATCACTATCATAAATGAACGCACGGTGTAAGGTGTGCCAATATAAGGATGCAAATTAAATATCATGCCCACTAAAGCGCCGCAGGCGCCGCAGATGGCCGTGTTCAAAGCGAAGGTGAAAGCATAAACTCGATCGGTATTCACACCAATCAGCGCAGCGGCTCTGGCGTTTTGCGAAACAGCTCTAATAGCGAGGCCCATTTTGCTTTTCTTTAAGAAGATCACAATGAACACCGAAAGAATGGAGGCTAAGATAAGCGAGAATAACCTTACCACTGGTAAGGCCACCAAATCGTCCATGAAAAAAAGCGTGGGCAATCCGGTATTGATGAACTGAACATCGGCGCCGAAGCTAAGGTTCATAAGCTGCTGCAGCGCTAGGCTAATGCCAAAGGTAGCTAAAAGCGAGGTGAATAAATCTCGAGAGACAATACGGTAAATAATAACTTTGTATAAGAGGTAACCAAAAACAAAGAGTATGGAAGAGGCAATGGGAATACTCAGTAGCGGCAAAATTCCCGGCGTTAATAAGATGCGGCTAAAAAAATTTGGCTGGAGTGCTTCTAGAAAAGGTGTAGAGATACCCAAAGCATAAAAGGCTACGTAGCCGCCTAAAATAACAAAATCGCCTTGAGCCACATTAATGATGTTCATCACGCCCCAAACTAAAGCTAAGCCATAGGCAGCTAATGAAAAAAGGGCGCCAATGACCATGCCATTAATAAGAGCCTGCATCAGAAAACTAGGCGTTGTAAAAAACTGAATGATGCTATCCATAGGCTGGGCTGGCTTAGTTTTTTAAAGCTTAGATGGGTATCAAAGAAGTAGGCTTGTACGTGGTCTTAAAATAGCTAAGAGCTAAAGAAAAATTCTTTTAGACCACGTACAAAGAGAAAGAGGCAGATTATTTATACTTGGTGGTTAGTTTAAATAGCCTGTTTTTCAAATTACAGGATGCTTAAGTTATTTGGGCCTAGGATAAATAAGTGGGGTAGAAGCCCATTTTGTTGGAGCTACCACATTATATTCAGAGTTGATAACCTGTAACAAGACCATAGGTTTTGCTATGTTTTGCCCATATTGATTAAACTTGACATTGCCATAGAAGCTTTGGAGCTTTGTTTTGGCAATAGCATTACGAACTTTTTGAGGGTTAAATGAGCCAGCACGCTTAAAGGCATCCACATACACTTGAATAGCCGTAGAAGATTCGGCAGATTGGTAGGGAGGCGAATAGCCGTATTCACGGGTAAAGATGTCCACATAATCGTTGCCGTCACCGAAAAGATTGTCATCGTCTGAGTAAGTAAGTTTTTTATGCCACTGGGCAGCGCAAAGAATGTTTTCTGCACCGACAGGATACTTTTGTTCAATTTGGGCGGAATCGCAATGTGTCATGGCCACCATGGGAACGTACACACGAAATTGGTCTATTTGCCTAGCAGCCGTAGCCGCGCCTTTAGCATGGCCCGAGACTATAAGGAGGTCGGGTTTTAGCGCACGTACTTTTGTTAGAATAGCAGCCATATCGTCTAGCGATTTTGGCAGTTTTTCATCAAGAACCAGTTTCATTTTATATTTGTTTACTTTCTCGACAGCGCCTAATCTTACGTCTAGCGAAAAGGGATCGTTCTCTACGGCTACGGCCACTTTCAGTGTTTTCAGTGAGCGGCCTTCTTCTTTAGCTTTCTCGGCTAAAAGATCCACAGCACCAGCTAGGTATTGGTCGGCAGAGGTGAGAATAGCAAACAGATACTTATAACCCTTCGTGAATAAGGAGCGGGAAGCGCCATTGGCTTCAATCATAGGTATTTTATAATTTTCTGTTACAGGGGCCATCGCCTTGGTTAGTCCGGAGCTGTAGGGGCCTAACATAAATTGGATGCCGTCTTGTTTAATCAGACGTTCGGCTAATTGCGCAGCACGAGCGGGCGTTGATTCATCGTCATAGTATTTTACAGCGATTTTATATGTCTTCCCTTTTACTTTGAAGCCACCGTTTTCATTGATACGTTTAACAGCTAAATCGTAGCCATTTTTCGTATGTTTTCCGTTGGTCGAGTATTTTCCTGTTAGCGAGACAGCCGCGCCAAGCGTGACTATATCACCGTCTACTTTTGCCGTAGCAGAACCTACTAAAAGTAGGGTAAGTGCAGAAAAACCTAGGATTAGTTTTGAAATTTTTTTGTTCATGATTTACCTTTGTTTTGAAAATTTACTTGTGTTGATTATGATAACCTTGCAAGCTTTGTTTTTTTTTGAACATGCCAGAACGAGCAAAAACAAGTGGAAGCATTAACATATGGTATGTATTATACATGATATTAGATAATACAGTAAAAAAAAGCAAGAAGAATCTAAAAACCTGCTAAAAATGAAGTAAGACGGGCAGAACGAGAAAAATAGGCAGAAAAAACGTTTACTCTGCTGGAATTTTAGGAATTATGAGGGTTTGTTCGTCTCTAAAAGCCTGATAATCTCGTCTTGTTCATCAAGTTTTTCATCAAAAAAGAATTTAAGTTCGGGGATATGCCCCATGTTTATTTTGTTCTTTAACCGATGCCTTATAAAAAAGCGACTTTGGTAAAGTTTTTTTAGCACTTTATTTTTATGCTGGTGCTGTAGAAGCGTGAAAAATATACTAGCTAAAGCTAAATCTTTATCTAACTTAACTCGGGTTACAGAGATAAATTCGTTTTGAAAGGCATCATTATTCATCTCGAAAAGGATAACTTTATTTAACTGGCGCCGCAGCTCACTTTCTAACCTTTTTTTGCGTAAAACAAAATCCATAAAAACTGCCTTATATTAAATTAAAAATAGAGCAAGCCGAGCTAAAAAAATGAGCTTGAGCTTGAGAAAAAGCTGTGAAATACAGCGAGCGGGCTTGTTATATTTCTTATGAAGAAACTTGCTGCTCTGTTTTAAGAGGGCTAGCCTCTTTCATTTCAAAAATACGCTTTGTTTTTTGTATGGAGAATACAGCTATTTTATCACTGATTTGAATATCCTGATGTTTACTTAGGGTAAGCCCGCATTCTTGGCCTGCATGGGCTTGAGAGACATCTTCTTGGAAGCGGCGTAGGGTAGAAATTTCTCCGGTATAGATGATTTTGCCTTTTCTTGAGAGTTCAGCGTTTGCTTTGCTAGTTACCTTTCCACTTAGAATAGTGCAGCCGGCTACTTTGCCCATAGAGGAAACCTTAAATATCTCTAGCACTTCCAGCTCGCCCAGAGGGATTTTATCGACAGCATCGTCAATTAGGCCCGAGAGGTCGGCTTTGACGCTTTCGATAATATCATAAATAACGGGGAAGGCGACTATTTTAATAGAGTGCATGGTAGCCATTTTTTGGATTTTGGGCATGACCTTCACTCGAAAAGCAATAATGGTAGCTAAGGAGGTATCGGCAAGTTGCAAGTCGTTATCGGTTACAGGCCCCACGCCGTAATTAAGCACCGAGACGCGAACTTCATCGTTTTTCAGTTGTTCAAGGCTTTCTTTGAGTGCTTCAGCCACGCCAAAGGTATCAGCTTTAATAATGATACGATTTTCTTTGACGCTTTCACTTTTCATCATAGAGAAAAGATTCGTGTCATTTATTCGGACAATGCCAGAGGCACGAATGGCGGTTTCAAGTTGCTTGCGTTTTTCGGCAATGCTGCGAGCTTCTTTCTCGCTGCTGACAATTTGGAAAAACTGCCCGGATGAAACGGTATCGGAAAGCCCAATCACCTCGGCAGCGCTTACCGCCATAAGTTGTTTTACGGTTTTTCCTTGATCGTTATACAAAGCACGGATTTTCCCGTAACAAGATTCTATCAAGTAGACATCACCAACCTTAACCGTGCCATTTTTCACAATGACCAGCGCTGTGTTGCCTTTGCCGGTTATGGTCTTAGCTTCTAAAACATGGCCATAGCCGGGAATATTCAAGTTAGCCGTAAGCTGCAAAGTTTTGCCTAGTAGCATAAGGCCTTGGAGGAATTCATCTAAACCATCGCCTGTGGTTGCCGAGACTTCGATGAACGGCACATCGCCATCCCAATCTTTAGGCTTTAAGCCGCGTTCAAAAAATTGCTGCTTGATGGAATCGAGTTGGCGCTTTCGCTCTTCATCTTTGAGTAAATCTTTTTTTGTGAGCGCCACCAATACAGGTAGCTTGGCATTTTTTGCTAGCTGAATGACTTCGGCTGTTTGCGGTTTTAAGCCCTCGGTAAGAGCCACGACAATGACGAGAATATCGGTGATTTTAATGCCTTTGAGGCGCATGCTAAAAAAAGCACTGTGTCCTGGTGTATCTACAAAAAGCAGTGATTGCTTAGCGTTTTTCTTGTTAGCGCTAGAAGAATCTTCTTGAGGAAAGTATGCTGGGAATTCTACGCTGTAGGCATTCATGTGCTGGGTTATGCCGCTACTTTCTTCGCTGGCTATCTTGGTCTTGCGCAAAGCATCAATAAGCGTAGTTTTCCCATGATCAACATGCCCCATAATCGTGACGACCGGCATCCGTTCTTGGTAGTCGTCTTCCTTGCCTTTATCAGGTTCAATTCGTGTTTGTTCGGCAAGCGAAACCACCACTGCCTTGCAGTTGAATTCGGCACATACCAAGACAGCCGAGTCGGCCTCAATAGAGTTGTTGACCGATATATCCATGACGCCCAGCGAAAAAAACTTCTTCACAAGATAAGAAGCTTTTAAATTCAGTTTTTTCGCCAAGTTTTTAATAGAGATGATCTCTGGTATTTCAACAGTTGCTGGAACTTTAGAAAGGTCTTCAGAGTCGCGGCTCTGCCTTGTTTTGGTTAATTCGCCATCAGCCAATTTGCCGGTATTGAAACGATAGCCCTCTCTGGGTTTTGCGCTGCGATACTTTCTCTTTGATGAGGCTAAGCCAAAGCTACCCTCGCTGCTGCTTTTCTTTTTCTTTGTTATGTAAATCTTCTCTTTTTTCTTAGCTGGCTTTTTATTCGATTGTTTGAAATATGTGCTGGAAGAAGCCGGCGAAGATTTATTTGAAAAGGAACGTTCACCTGCAGGGCGACGTGATGGAGCAGATTTTGTATCTGTATCTCTTGCTAGACTTTGACCTTGGCTTTGGCTTTGACCTTTTTGATAAACTGGCTTGCCTTGGCGAGAGCTTCTCCCGCTTCCTACTTGACCTAATTGACGGGGGGGGCGTTTATCGTCTTTGCCTGAGGCGCCGCTGTCTCGCAGAAAAGACTTTGGTTTTGTGCTAGGCGATCCATGCGATCTTAAGTAGCTTCCTGTGCCAGCTTGCAAGGGATGAGAGCCAGAGCCAGCGCCAGCGCCAGACTTTGGTTTGCTGATAGTTTTGATTTTTACTTTTTTATGGATACGTTTTATTACGATCCGCTTTGTTTTGCCGTCCTCTTTTTCGAGATAAATTTGTTCGTTACTCATGAATGAAGTACTGCAAGCAATCCTAGTATTTTTTTGAAAGTGTAGACATGGTTAGATGGTTAGAAAATGTTTAGCACAAAGAAGAAAGCGGGAGGGCCTTAAACATTTTCCTCCCCGGGAACGTGGTCATTATTTTCAGAGGAATTTTGTGGTTGCGGCGGCGGGGCTGCATTTTCTGCTGGCGGAGTAGCGGGGGCAGCTGATACAGCTTCGTCTTTTGAATCTTGTGGTTGCGGAGGTGGGGCTGCATTTTCTGCTGGCGGGGCAGCGGGGGCAGCTTCGTCCTCTTCATCTTCGTCGTCAAATTCAAATTCCGCCGAACATGATGGACATGCTTTTTGATCTTTAAATTCGAATTCGAAATGACAAGCCGGGCAAACAAGGTATTCCACATGTCGAATTTCTTCTTCCACAGGCTGGCTTTGCTGCTCGGAGTCCAAGTTATCAAGGGTATCCTCTTCTTTGGTGAGGTAAGACTGGTATTCGTTACTTTCCTCGCCTTCAACAAATTCGATGCTCTCGTTAAGCATAGAACGAAATTGCTGAGCCTGTTCTTTAGAGATGCCATCGATAGAGGCAATTTCTTCAACGCTTTTATCGTAGAGTTCGCTAATACTAGAAATGCCAGCGTTAAGCAATTTAACGAGGGCTTCTTCGCTAATACCAACATTAACTAGTTTGCTAAGATCGCTTTCTTCTTCTTGGAATAAATGATCGACATTCGAGAAAACTTTGAAAATTTTGGGATCGACCTGACTTTGAACGCGTACCCAAATATTCCAGCCGACAAGCTCGCATGCCAGTTTTATGTTGATGCCGCTACGGCCAATAACCAGTGGGTATATCTCATCTTCAACCACGGCTAAGGCCTGTTTGTCTTTCATGGAGATGATAAGAATTCTTTCAATTTTTGCCGGTGACAGAGAGCGGGCAATAAGCTCTTGCACCTGTTCGCTGTCTTCAATGATGTCGATGCGTTCTCCGTTGAGGATTTTCATGACGCCTTTAATTCTATTTCCGTATAGCCCCACACATGCGGCCACGGGGTCAACTTCTTTTTTGGTAGAGTACACCAATACTTTGCTACGCCGTCCGGCATGGCGTACTACTTTTTTCACCTTGACGATGCCAGAGCTCATTTCTTCTACTTCGCTCTCAAAAAGTTTGGCGACGAAGGCGGGGTCTCGCCTTGAGAGGATGAGGCTAAGCCCATTGCGGCCACCTAATTCCACCGATTTCAAATAGGTTTTCACGGGTTGCCCTTGGCGATAAAGGTCATTTTGTGATTGTTCATGGTAGGGCAATTTGCCCTCGGCATTGCCGAAGTGGACAATGATGTCGCGGCCATTGGTACGCAGGTAGGTGCCATTTAAAATCTGGCCTTCTTTTTTCTTATATTCTTGAAACAAGCTTTCCATTTTAATGTTTTTCAGCCTGAACGAAAAACTTCGCTTAAAAGAATCGATGTCTTTTCGGGAAAGAATGGATAAGGAAATAGGCACCATGTATTTGTCGCCTTGTTTCGCAAGCTTTTTTTTCTGCTCTAAAGCTGCTAGGTCTTGGCTATCTATTTCAAGGAAGGTTTTGTTGGCGGAATTCGCGCCTTCGGCAAGCAGTTTTTTTAGTAAAAAAAACTGCATTTCCATAGCATCGTTCATCGAGACGACAATGTCATCTTCAAAAACATTTAAATATCCGGAAAGTTCTTCGCGCACTACGTCTTCTAACGTAGCTATAACATTGCTGGGTTCAATATCGTTATTAAAAGCAAGGCTTTCTACGGCTTTCTGTAACTGTAAGGTTTCCATAATGACTTGGGTATTATTATAATATATATTTATCTTTTTCTAACTGCCTGTAACGTAGCTGTCTGTAACGTAGCTGCCCGTAACTGCCTGTAAAGCATGCCATGGATAGTTTGCTAGGGTGTACAGCCTTCAAAGAAGCACTGCAGAGCTTTAAAGGAAACAAGCCAAACTTGCCAAGGCTAGATTTTTAGGAGTATCTAGCAGAAAGGAAAGAAACAGTAAGACATTTAAGCAAATAAACTGTATACACGCCGAGCAAACATCAAATCCGCCAAAAACAGCTTTTTAATGTAATCAAGTAAGTATACACTCTAAAAGAAGAAAAGTCAATAAAAGAAGAAAAGTCAAAAAAAACCTTTGAAAATTACTATAGAATTGCTATAAAACCACTATTTGAGAAGAAAAATGACAGT
>JAUXHF010000329.1 GCA_030621685.1 Spirochaetota bacterium | reverse complement strand
GTATTTCCATATGAAGCCATTCATCATATGCGCATGGGCTTCAACAAGGCCGGGCATAAGGATGTTTTCGGCAAAACGATATTCTCGCTTGGCATCAGGGAAATAGGCCAGCAGCTCATCGCCACCTAGCGCTAAGATTTTTCCTTCAGCTACCGCAACATACTCTGCCTCGGGACAATTAAAGTCCATCGTAAGAATGGTTTTAGCTTTGAAAATAGTTATTGGGGAGTGAATAGCATACATATTTATAGTACCTTTACCTTAGCTCGCAGACCTTGCTTCATGATGAAATTTTGAAAGAGTAATATTAACATAAAAGCAAGCCCTTGCTTTTCTTTATTCTGCTTTGCTCCTCTAAATAAATGTTACTTTAGTTTCAATTTTAATTTTTAGTATTTTTAAAAACCTCTTTGAAGAATCCTCTTCTATACTTCAAAGAAAACTTAAATTTTAAATTTATTACAAAGGATAAAAACAAGCTACTTTATGATTGGCCTCAACATTCTCTAACAAAGGGCGTTCTTTAAAACAGTGTTCCTTAGCATACATGCAGCGCGCAGCAAAGGCACAGCCCTTAGGTAGATCGATAGGGCTAGGGGGGTCGCCTTTCAAGATAAATTTCTTAGATTGCCTTTCGTTCTTTCGCAGAGCCATAGAAGGAGACGACATAAGTAGTGTATGCGTATAAGGGTGCTTAGGCTTCGTAAAAAGCTTAAGCCGTGAAGCTCGCTCAACGATTTTTCCTAAATACATCACGATGACTTCATCGGAAATATGACGAACCACACTAAGGTCATGAGAGATGAAAATATAGGAGAGTTTTAACTTGCGCTGCAACCTTTTCAGCAAGTTCAAGATTTGCGCTTGAATAGCCACATCTAAGGCAGAGACTGGCTCATCACAGACAATGAGCTTAGGCCTTGTGCTGATGCTGCGGGCTATGGCAATGCGCTGACGCTGGCCACCAGAGAATTGATGCGGAAACAAATGCATCTGATCGGGACGCAAGCCAACCAAAGAAAAAATTTCTTCAATAGGTTCTATCTGCGATGCATCCATGCCCAGCCTTCGTATCGGCTCCGCCACAGCCTCCCCCACTCTCTGCCGTGGGTTAAGCGAGGCATAAGGATCTTGAAAGATAATTTGAAACATTTTCCGCTTCAGCCGCAGCTCTTCATTGTTTAAGCTTAGCAAATTATCTCCATCTAAAATAATTTCTCCGGAGCTAACTGGTATCAATCGCATAATGGCCATGCCTAAGCTGGTTTTCCCCGAGCCGCTTTCTCCCACCACAGCTAAAGTTTTCCCTTCACGTAGCTCCAAAGAAATATCTTCTACGGCATGAACATATTTCTTAGTTCTCTTGAAAAAAGCACCGCTTGAGATGGGAAACTGTACTTTCAAGTTTTTCACTTGAAGCAAAGGTGCTTGTGTTTTATTAGGCATTTTGATATTAGGCATTTTTATGTTACTGCGCTGCTATTCATGATGACAGCGATGCTACCAAGCCAAGCCAAGCCAAGTATATGCGCTTGCTTTTCAAAAAAATTCCAAAGAGATATCTTCGCAGCATGAACATATTTTTTAGCTCTTGAAAAAAGCGCCGCTTGAGATGGGAAATTGTACTTTCAAGTTTTTCACCTGAAGC
>JAUXHF010000176.1 GCA_030621685.1 Spirochaetota bacterium | reverse complement strand
CTGTTAGCTGTTTTAGCTTCGTTGCAAAAATATACAAAGCCACAGGGCTTAGCTGTTAGCTGTTTTAGCTTCGTTACAAAAATATACAAAGCCACAGAGGCTTAGCTGTTAGCTGTTTTAGCTTCGTTGCAAAAATATACAAAGCCACAGGGCTTAGCTGTTAGCTGTTTTAGCTTCGTTGCAAAAATATACAAAGCCACAGGCTTAGCTGTTAGCTGTTTTAGCTTCGTTGCAAAAATATACAAAGCCACAGGCTTAGCTGTTAGTGTTAGCTTCGTTACAAAAATATACAAAGCCACAGGGGCTTAAGTTACGTTGCAAGCTGTAAATTACAAATTATAGCGTCATAGCTACAATCTTCTCGATAGCAGTTTATTATAGATAATAATAGCAAGAAGGCTGTTTGTTAAGCCTAGCTTCGTTTTTTGCAAGCTTATTCTGCGTTTTGTGATATACTATAGAGACTACTCCGTGTAGAGTAAGTCATATACGTTTGGCTGTTATACCTTTGTCGAAGCTCAAAATTGCCCCATCTATTCTTTCAGCAGATTATGCTAACTTGCAGAAGGATCTTGCTAGAATAGAAGAAACGAGCGCGGAATATATCCATTTGGATATTATGGATGGACACTTTGTGCCGAATATAAGTTTTGGCTATGAGCTCGTAGCAGCCTTGCGTCCCTTTAGCACAAAAGTTTTTGATGTGCATCTTATGCTTAGCCAGCCAGAACGTTATCTTGAGCAGTTTGCTAAGGCTGGCAGCGATATTATCTGTGTGCATGTAGAAGTAGAAGCAGAGGCTTTAGGGCTGCTGAAAAAAATTAAAGCTCTTGGAAAACAAGCCTCGTTGGCGTATAACCCCAAGACCAGCCTTGAAGGCGTAGAACAATACTTTCCCTTGCTTAGGCAAATTACGCTGATGTCAGTGCAGCCCGGTTTTGCTAATCAAAAATTTATTACTTCGGTATTAGAAAAAGGTAGAACTTTGCGTAAGAAAATAGATGCCAGCGGATTTGATATAGATATTGAAATTGATGGCGGCGTGGATGCCAGTAATGCTTCGGCTATTCGTGATGCAAAATTTACGGTCTTAGTTTCAGGCTCCTACATCTTCGCTCAAGATGCTTTAGCCTTGCCCATAGCAGCCCTCCGTGGCCGTGAACGTGAAGACTAGGCCCCGTAGCCTTAGCCTTCTTTATTCTTTCCATTTTTGTTTGTATAAAAACATCTTGAAACTAGCAACCAGTAACCAGCAAAGCCCAGCAAAATAAAGAAGCTAGAATGAATTTTGAAATACCTAAAAAGTATGCCTTTGATGATGTAGAGAAGCGTATCTACAAGTTTTGGGAAGATGGAAGATATTTCCAGCCAAATTCTGATGCAGCAGGTACTGGCCAATCATCAAGAAAGACCAAGACATTTAGCGTAGTTATTCCGCCGCCCAATGTTACCGGAAGGCTACATATAGGCCATGCTTTAAATAATACCATCCAAGATTTTGTTGTGCGGTACAAACGCATGAAAGGCTATGAAACGCTGTGGATTCCCGGCACTGATCATGCGGGCATTGCCACTCAAACAGTGGTTAAAAAAATGCTTGATATGAAAGGGCAGGACTATCGCAAGCTGGGTAGAGAAAAATTCTTACAAGAAGTTTTTGCATGGAAAGAAGAGTATGGCGAACATATCCTTCGGCAAATTCGCAGCTTAGGCAGTTCTTGCGATTGGACTCGCACGCGGTTTACAATGGATACGGGGCTTTCAGAAGCCGTGAACGAAGCCTTTGTAAGACTGTATCGCGATGGGCTAATTTATAAGGGAAAGCGTATTGTTAACTGGTGTCCTATTGATAAAACGGCGCTTTCCGATGACGAAGTGGAAGTGAAGCCCGGCGGTGAGCCTGGCTTCCTTTATGATATTGCCTACCCAGTAATTAAAAAAAAGGCTAACTTAAATAAGGCTAGCTTAGGGTTAGCGCCAAGCAAAGAACACATTGTTGTTTCTACGACACGGCCAGAGACCATGTTTGGCGATGTTGCTGTGGCGGTGCATCCTTTAGATGAGCGATACAAAGACTTTATTGGCGGAGAAGTGCTTTTGCCACTTTGTGATAGAACCTTGCCAATTATTGGCGACAGTTATGTGGATAGAGAATTTGGAACGGGCGCTTTAAAAATAACGCCTGCCCATGACCCTAACGATTTTGCCATCGGGAAAAGGCATAAGCTAGAACCTCTGAATATTATGCATGAGGATGCTAGCCTCAATGAAAACGTTCCTTTGACTTACCGGGGGCTTAGCCGAGAAAAAGCAAGAGAGAACGTTCTTGTCGATTTGAAAAAGGCAGGCTTTCTGCAAGCGGTTAAGCCGCATACTATTCCGCTTGGTCGTTCCTATCGTTCTAAAGCTATTATTGAATATCGTTATTCCGATCAGTGGTTTGTTCGTACCAAGCCCTTAGCCGAAAAGCTTTTACGTTTTGAGCCTAAGCTTAAATTTCATCCTAGTTCTTTTGAAAAAGTGTATGAAGGCTGGCTTCATAAAATTGAAGACTGGTGTATTTCTCGGCAAATTTGGTGGGGGCATCGCATCCCGGTGTGGTATAACAAGGACAGTGGCAAAATACTGGTAGCCACGAAAACACCTAAGGAAGTTGCTGCTCACCCAGAGCTTTGGCGGCAAGAAGATGATGTTTTAGATACATGGTTCTCTTCAGCGCTGTGGCCGCTTTCTGTGATGGGCTGGCCGAATGAAAACTCTGATGATTTCAAAGCTTACTTTCCTACGAATTTTCTTTCTACGGCAAAAGATATAATTTTTTTCTGGGTGGCAAGAATGGGGCTTTTCTCGCTGTATTTCCAGAACAAACTTCCCTTCAGCGATGTTTATATTCATCCGGTAGTTAAAGATTATAAGGGAAAAACCATGTCAAAGTCTCGTGGGAATGGTCTTGACCCCGAGCATGTTATTAAAGGGGCTAACTTGGAACAGATGAAACAGCCCATTTTAGATGCTCGCCCTTATGATATGGCGGAAATGCTTGGCGAGTACGAGAAAAATTTTCATGCTGGCTTTAACGGAGTGGGCGCTGATGCTTTGCGTTATACTTTGCTTTTCCGTTGTTCCTCGCAAGACTTAAGGCTTTCCTTGAAAGATTTTAATGAAATTGGCGGGCGATTTAATATAAAAATGTGGAATGCTATGCGCTTCGTATTGATGAACCTTGCTGCGCTTCCCGATACTGAATCTGGGCTTAAAGAACCAGAACAGCAGACTTCCGGCGATGAAGCAAAGTTTGCTGGCATGGCTACAGAAGATGCTTGGATGCTAAGCCGGGTTTACAAGGCCAATGAAAAGCTGAAAAGGTTGCTTGAAAGCTATGATTTCTCGCAGATAGGAGAGCTATACTATTCTTTATTTTGGAATGATTTTTGTGATTGGTATCTTGAGATAGTAAAAAAACGGCTTAGCTCTAAGGATGAAATTGTGAAACAAACATGCCTGCATTTTCTTTGCAAGGTGGCGAGGTTTTTGCTTATTATGTTTCATCCGCTTACGCCTTTTATTACAGAGGAGCTTTGGGGGTTTTTGAATACCTTATTAGAAAAAAAAGGACTGCCTTTTTCGAAAACAGCGCTTATCGTGACAAATTTTATAGCAGCAGAAGATTTTCCTTTGGAAGTTCGCGAAAATTCTGAGCTTTTTCAGAAGGAGTTTCAATCTTTGCAAGGCTTGATAACGGCGGTGCGTTCGCTGAAAAAACGATATAACTTGAAAGAAAAATCAGTGCTTAAGGGCAGTATTCTGGAAGCAGACGAGGTCTTGAAGGCTGTGTTTTTTAAGGAACATAAAATTATTGAAAGTCTTTGCGGATTAAGACTATCTCCTGTTTCTTCCGCGGAAAGCCCGGCTGCTACGCAGCATGTAAGCCTGATAGAACAAGGCTTTCATATTGAAATAGATAGTAAAGATAGCGTGGATTTTACAAAGGAAAGAACAAAGCTTCAAGGTAAATACATGAAATTGGAGAAGGAGCAAATTCACCTTCAAAGGCGTTTAGAGAATAAAGATTTTATTGATCGTGCTGCTAAACATGTTGTCTTGCAGCAAAGAAGGCAGCATGGCGATATAGTAAAGACCTTGGCAAAAATGAAGAGCGAACTAGCAGCCTTGCCTAATATTAATGCTAAGGCTTAAAAATATATTAATATATTTCTAAAAGAAATAAACCCACTTACAAAGGCGTTTAGAGAATAAAGATTTAAGATTTAAGATTTAAGATTTAAGATTTTTTATTGGCCCTGCTACCAAGCATTGCCTTGCTGCAAGGAGTAGCATAGCGATAAAGTAAAGACTTTAGCAAAGATGAAGAGCGAACGAGCAGCCTTGCTTAATGTTAATGTTAATGTTAATGTTAATGTTAAGGCTTAAAAACATATAGAATAATTAAATATTAAAAGTATTTTTAAAAGAAGAGAAGGAAGAAATTGTGGCAGAAGAAGTCATTGAAAGATCGGTTACCGAGGAGCTTAA
>JAUXHF010000085.1 GCA_030621685.1 Spirochaetota bacterium | reverse complement strand
GTGCTGGTATAACTAGGCGGACTAAGTGTATATCCTACAACAGATAAATCTCCAGAGGCCGTAGCGATTTCTGCGCCGCTGCTGCTGGTTAATTTCACGCTGAGGCTTAAGTCTGAAGAGGCAGCATCGCTAGCAAATATGGAGTTTGGCAAAGTGTAGGCTTGTCCCAGCTCGATGGATTGGACGGGTAGGGTGGAGCAATCTGTAGCGGCTGAAATACTTGGGGGGGTGCTGTCGGGGGTTACGTTTACGGCGAAAGAGCAGCTAGCGCTGTTGCCGGCGTCATCGCTGAAGATGTAGAAAATTTGTTTGGGGCCGGATGAGGCAAAGAGATGAGAGCTTGGCGTGATGGAATATGGGCTGCTTAGGTCGCCGGAAGCTGTAGCGATTTCCGCTCCGCTGCTACTCGTTAATTTCACGCTGAGGCTTAAGGTTGAAGAGGCAGCATCGCTAGCCAATATGGAGCTTGGCAGGGCGTAGGCTTGTCCCAGCTGGATGGACTGAGCGGGCAGGGTGGGGCAATCTGTAGCGGCTGCAATGCTTGGGGCGGTGCTGTCGGGTAAAATAGAAAGAAAGAAAGAGAAAGTTACTGTATTGGCATCGCTATCACTAACCGAGTAGACAAGGGTACTTATCCCTATCATAGCAGTATGAATTTCAGGTTTTACTATTTTATCATTGAGCGAGCCATCATCAATATCATAAGCTGTGGCTAAGGGATTAAACTCTTGATATTGTTCTATTTCAATAATTTCATCCTCTTGAATTATGTTATTATTCCAAGATAGCATGATATAAGGAAGAGCTTTTACATTAAGTGTAAAAGATATCGAAAAACTGTTTCCATCGCTATCTGTAACAGAGTACTGCAGTTCTTGCTCGCCTAAGCTGCTAGTTGTATAGCTGGGTATTTGGATTTGAGAGCTAATATCACCATCTTCAGGATCCATAGCGCTAGCGATAGGTTCGAAAACACTGTTTTGGGCTATCGTAATAATATCGCCTTCATCAATGATAGCATCTTGCCAGCGCAAGGTGATAAAGGGGTTAGATTCAACATTTAATTCAAATGAAAATGTCTCAAGATTTCTTGCGCTGTCTTCAACAGAATACGATAGCGTGTAGCTACCACTTGTATCGGTATTGGGAAGAGTGGGCGCCTGAATTAAATGACTTATGTCGCCATCTTCATAATCGCTAGCCGTGATCACAGGATCAAAAACACTGCCGGCGCTTATTCTTACTAAAGAGTTTTCTTCTATTGGAGTATCTTGAAAACGAGCGGATATCTTAGGCTGCCCTTCCACTATAATTTCAAAAGAAAGGCTGCTTTCATGATTGTCGCTATCCGTAACGCTATAAAAAAATTCATGTACTCCCGGCTTTTGAATATCAGGGTCATCGCTTGAAAGCTGTAAATGTTCAGTTATGTCACCGTCTTTTGAATCTTCGGCTTTAACTTCTAAGCTATATATATCTTTTTGGCTGATGCTGATGCTCGTGCCGTCTTCAATTTGCGTGCTTAGACCATTTCTAGTAAGCTCTGCTGTTATGCTAGGCGGTGAGTATACATTTACGTAAAAGATTACAATATTTATCGCTCCGTATTTATCTTCAACTGAATAGGAGATCATATAAAGTTTTTCCTTAGTGATATCGTACTCCTCTCCGCTAATTTCAATTTTTTTTGATAATTCGCCCTCTTCATTATCTATGGATAGAGCTTCAATCATAAATTGAGAATTCAGCTCTACCTGAAGCACAAGGTCATGCTCCACTGAAATTTCTTTATCTGGGTAAATAGCTGTAATTTGCAAATCTGGCAAGGCGTTTATAAGGCTACTATCATTATCATTTAGATCGGTAGAATCAGATGATGAACATGAGACAAAGTAAAAAAAGCCAGCCGTAATAAGGCTGAAAAGTATAATTTTTGTAAAGTGGTTTGATTTTTTATTCATAGTAAGTAATAGGAAATAATTTTGTTGTTGAAAAAAGTTTTTGACATAGCTTCTATACGTAGAGTTTTTTAAGGGTGTTATTTTTTTTTGTAAAGGTTTCTAGATGGGACATGAGTTTTTGGTAAATTGAAAAAAATTAGCAAAATATAAAAAAAACATTAAGAAAAAATAAATACTTGAAGCTGTTAGCCATGTTCTTTGGCCTATATTGTTGCCCTATATTGTGCCACTATAAGAGAGGCTGCTTCTGCTATAAAGAAGAGCAAGAAGAGCAGCCTTTAGAGAAGCAGCTATAAGCTTGGTTAATAAAAATCTTAGATGAATAAAATTTTCAGAAAATTGTCTTTAAATTGGCTTTAAATTGCCTCTAAATTGCTTCTAGTTAGTCTTTCCATACTACAATTTAGAAAGGCATGAATCTTATTAAGGTTTTAAATTTTTAAAATTCTGGCTAGAGTTTTTTAAGAGTTTTTGTTTTAAAAAAGAAGTAAAAGCTAAGTAAACAAGCATTAAGATATTACAAAGCTCATACAAGTAGCAAAAGAGGCTTCAATGGCATTTCAAGCAGATAAAATTTGGTTTAATGGAGAACTGGTAGATTGGGACAAGGCGAAAATCCATGTACTATCACATGTTGTTCATTATGGCAGCGGAGTATTTGAAGGACTGCGCTTGTATAAAGTTGGAAGCCGAAGTGCTGTCTTTCGTTTAAAAGAGCATATTAGAAGACTTTTTATGAGTGCCAAGATATATAGAATGCTGCCAAAGTTTAGCGAGGCAGAGATAAACAAAGCCACTTTGGAAATACTGCGTGTGAACAAGCTGCCTTCGGCGTATATTCGGCCCTTAATATTCCGAGGATTTAAAGAGCTTGGTCTTAGTCCGCTGCATTGTCCTGTAGATGTTGTTATTGCGGCATGGACTTGGGGCACGTATCGTGGCGAGGCGGGTCTTAAGAATGGTATTTCGGCTTGTACCTCGTCATGGTTTAGGCCAGCACCAAATACCTTGCCAAATTTAGCGAAGGGGTGTGGGAATTACCTTAGTTCGCAGCTTATAAAAATGGAAGCTCTAGAAAGAGGTTTCGATGAGGGAATTGCCTTGGATGTAAGGGGCAACCTAGCCGAAGGGTCGGGTGAAAATTTGTTTGTTGTTAAAGATGGAACACTCTATACGCCAGAAGATGCCGGCTCCATTCTGCCGGGCATTACCAGAGATGCCATACTAACCTTGGCGAAGGAACTGGGTATTCCGGTGAAGCAGGCTACGCTTCCTCGAGAAATCCTGTACCTAGCCGATGAGCTGTTCTTATGCGGCACGGCTGCAGAAGTTACGCCAGTCTCCAAAATAGATTCTTTTACTGTTGCTAACGGCGCTGTGGGCGAGATAACGAGGGCTTTGCAATCTCGTTTCTTTTCCATAGTCAATGGAGAATCTGAAGATACGTATAACTGGCTCACCTATATTTAATAGTATTGAAAAACTCCTCGTATGAAAAAAACTTCTGAAACATCAAAAAAATCGCCATCGCCATCGTCATCTGCTTTTGCTAGCGAGAAAAGAGATTCATGGAAAATGTTTAATAGGCTAGCTAAAAAATATGATTTGGCTAACCGCGTACTTTCTTTAGGCATGGACCACGGCTGGCGACTCCGCGCGGCCAAGTATCTGCCAGAGAAAGAAAAGCTTTGCATTATAGATGTGGCCACAGGCACTGGCGACTTCATCATTGCTTTTGAAAAATACAACGATAGAGTAGAGCGTTTTATTGGTGTTGACTTAGCCCCCCAGATGCTAGAAATTGCAGCAAAAAAATTCCTGCAGTACCCAGATATTTATCCTAAAGCCTCCTTGCGCCTAGCCGATGCCCAAGACATGCCCTTCAAAGATGGCATGGCCGATGTCGTCTCTATGGGCTTTGGTATCCGTAATGTTCCTAACACCTTGCTTGGACTAAAAGAGCTTCATCGTATTTTAAAGAAAGGCGGTAAAGCTATGATTTTAGAATTTGCCTTGCCTAGAAATATAATACATCGTTTTTTGTTTCTTTTTTATTTACGGGTGATGGTGCCGCTCTTGGGCTTTGTTGTTTCCGGAGATTTCCGATCTTATTATTATCTAACAAAAACGGTTGCCGAGTTTCCTTCAAACGATGAATTCATGAATCTTATGAAAGAGGTCGGGTTTCATCAATGCGAGCAGCATGTTTTTTTTCCCGGTGGCATAAGTTTATATTGTGGATATAAGCCTTAACAAGTGGCAACTAGTCTTATGCCAAGCCAGCAATGGCTTAGCAAATTGCTTATAGAGGGTCTTTGGAAGTTAGGCGTACATTATTTTACTTTTGCTAGCGGGGCGCGAAATGCTCCGCTTATCTTAGAACTGCTGAGCCAACAAAGAAAAATTTCGCTCTTTTCCTTTGTTGATGAACGTGCCTTAGGCTTTCATGCCTTAGGCCATTGTAAAGCTAGCGCTGAAGTGACAGCCGTCATCACTACTTCTGGTTCGGCCTTAGCAAACTGCATGCCTGCCGTGCTTGAGGCGTCAAGCAGCGAGCTTCCTCTGCTTCTGCTAACAGCATCCAGGCCGGCAAAGCTTAGCTTTGTTCGTGAAAACCAAGCCCTTCCGCAACAAAACTTTTTCGCTCCCTTTGCCTTACAATCACTTTCCTTGCCTGAAGTAGAAGACATTAAGAACACTGAGGCTGAGGATTTTCGCAGGAAACTCTTTGCTCATCTTGCGCTGATGTTTCGTAGTTTAAAGAAAAAAAAAGGTGTTTTGCATATAAACGTTCCCTTTCGCGAGCCGCTTTTTGATACGCTTGTAACACGTACTGCCTCAGCAAAAAAAACTCTCCAAAAACCTCGCTCTTTCTTTAAACTACAACTTGATGACCCTAGTGCTAAGGAGCGAAGCTACGGCTACTATGAGGCGGCTCGCAGCTCGCTACTCTCTTCTAAGCCTAGCGTAACGCTTAAGCACTTCGCCTTGAATCACATGAAAGCAAGGCGTGGCCTCATTATAAGCGGGCTTACAAAGGCTAGCGATTATACGCTTGAAACGGCGCTAGCTATTGGGAAATTAGCTTGCTTACTTGGCTGGCCAGTGTTTGCCGATGCTCTCTCGCCACTTCGCTTGCAGGCCTGCTGCCAAGCTGATAGCAGCAAAAACAAAAATAACAAAACTGGGCTGCATGAAAATGGAGAAGATGGCCGTGATATTTACTTTGAACATGAACTAGGCCCCTTTCTTTCTTCGTTGAATGCCAAGCAGAATTTTGATTTCGTTCTTCATTTTGGAGGCGTTTTCGTATCAAAAAAACTTCTTGATGTTTTTAGAAAATATAAACCTAAGACGTACCTTCACGTGGATACAAGTGCTTCTTTGTATAATCCTGCTTCTTGTGTTACCCATAGAATGATGTATCCAGAAATACAATCGCTGCTACAAGCTACAGATCTTTTTCTAAAAAAGCTCCCTAAAAAAACGAACATGGCGTCCTACAGAAAAAGCGAAGCTAGCCTTAGCTTGAAGAAAGCTTCCAAAGACTTCAGCGCTGGGCAAAGCTGGCAAGAAACAATTGAAAAGAAAGCAAGCTCCTTTGTGTTTGAAAAATTTTCAGAGCTTGCTATTTTTCGGCAGCTGATACTTTTTTCACGACAAAGAAAAAAAAGAATTTCGCTCTTTTTGGGAAACAGTATGCCCATTCGAAGTTTTTCTGCGATGCCCTTAGCTCATAATTTCTTGAAAGTGCATGGCTCAAGAGGGTTAAGCGGCATAGATGGGATTATCTCAACAGCTTCGGGCATAGCTGCTGGCAGCTCGGAGCGATTGCTTTTGGTGCTGGGCGACCTAAGCGCGCTTTATGACATGAATGCACTTCTCCTTCTTTCTAAGATGCAACAAACCTTGAAAAAAAATATCGGAATAATTTTGATAAACAACGCTGGCGGAGGCATTTTCCGCTCCTTGCCTTTTATCGAAAAATTTTCTTCTGCTAAGAAACTCGATGCCTTTTTGTTTAAACATGAATTTCACTTTTCTGATATTTGCAAAACCTGCCATATTCATTATGCTAAGGTTACAGCAGAGAAAGCTTTTCATAAAAAACTCAAAACTCTTTTTAAAAAGAATCAGAATTTTGTTCTTGAAGCCTTTGTAAGTAGCACTGAAAGCCTTAGCGAACAAAGGCGTTTTAATAAAAATTTATTAGTTAAGTGAGGCTTGTTACATCCAAAGCACTTCTCGTTAGATATGCTTCTAGTTTTGCTACAATTAAACCATGTTGGAAAATAGCTCAAAAATAAATTTCTCGCCTACGCGGCTTCAAGTATTTGACAGCCTAAGAAACTTTTTCTTAGGCTCTGCGTTGCCGCTTATAGAAGTTATCTTTATGTATGTTTTCATTAAGGTTTTTGAAGCAGGATTGCTGGAGAAAACGCTTTTGGCTATAGCGCTTAAGAGTGGCTTTCTCTTAGCGCTGCCAATTTCATTTCTTTTGTTTCGCCTGAAAAGAACTGTAGCGGAGGCTGCTTTTCTGCTTACGGCGCTTAGCTGCATCGCCTTGCTGGCTAGCTTATTACTGATATATCTGCCTAGGACGCCGCTTACGCTTTCTTTCTTTATTTTCCTTACTATAATCATAGTTTTTCCGATAGATGGCATGCATCCGCTGTTAGCAGAGATATATAGTTTATATGTAAAAAAATCTAGGGCAAAACGTTTTGCTTCCTCAATCATGGCCTTTATTTTAGGCGGAGTTATTTTTTCCTTTCTCTATAATAAGCTGCCACAGATCTTCGGTTCTCTAGAGGATGACTACTTGCAAAAATATCCTTGGGTGGTAGCTATAGGAGCTAGCGGATTATTGCTATCGGCTTTATTTGCTTTGGGGCTACCAAAAATAGAAACGTCTCAGAAAAAAAAATCCTATAATCTTAAGTATCTTTTCTTTATTCTTCGCCAAGATTCTTTTTTTTTGACGACTCTCATCTCATGGATGTTCCTAGGCATAGCTAATCTTTGGCTGCTTAGCTACAGAACAAACTTTTTGGTAGAAGAACGTTTTGGTTTCGGGTTTAATGAGGCCATGGTCATTACTATTTTGGTTATCACGCCAAAGGTGATGCAGCTTATCTTTATTGTGCCGCTAAGCTATCTTTACGATACTATGAATGTGATATCTTTTCGGATTCTGGTAAATGTATTTAACATCTGCTACATGTTTTTTTTCTTTTTTGCCGGTAGCCTTAAGATGTTAATCGTGGGTATGATGTTCTTTGGTATTGCTAGAGCAGGAGGCGGCATTGCTTGGAAACTTTGGCTTAACAACATGGTGCCGCCATCGAAAGTTGCTAGCTATATGAGTATTCACAGTGCCTTTACGGGTTTTCGTATGTTGTTTTCACCTATTTTTGGCCTTCTGGCCCTGTATACCTTGGGGCCTAAAATTTGCGGAGCTCTTTCTATTCTGCTCGTTATCATCTCTATTATTATCCTGCTACCCTTGCAGCGTTACTCTAAAGAACGCTTTAAATTCTAACTCCTCTGCGCTCTGCTTTGCTTAAAAGAATCGGAAATTCTTGAAATTCTTTTTAGTAAGCAGAATTGAGCAGAATTGAGCTAGAAAAAAACTTTGCTAGTATCTTTTTTTGCCGATAATGTATTGGTTTTCTTTGAAAACATTTCCTTGTTTTTCTTTGAAAATCCAGCACTAGCTCTTATAAGCATAAAAATATAGGGAATTTTAAAACATCTGTTATGATGCCACTTAGCATAAAACATATCATTATAGCTTTTTTTAAAAGCTTCTTTTTACTAAGTTTTATCTTTCTCCTGTTGGCCATGGCCATGGCCATGCCGAAAGCTCTTTATTCGGCAAGCGAGAAG
>JAUXHF010000282.1 GCA_030621685.1 Spirochaetota bacterium | reverse complement strand
CAGAAATGTTATGGATATCTAGTTTTTCCGAGCGGATGAGGTCTAAGAGTAAATCGAGGTGTCCCTCCCAATTGGCTAGCTTTATCTGATAGCCACTTTTTTCAGGGATTTCTTGTTTTTCTTTCATGGGCTTTTGCTTGCTGCTAAGATTCAAAATGTGTATGTGTATGTGTTTATCTCGTATAAAAGATATAGTATAATATGTTATCCCTTGTTATAAAGAGCTTCTTGCGTTTAAAGAGCAAATTTCTACAAACAGAAAAGGGGGGGCAACCATGCAAGGCCAGCTGGTATAGCCTAATATATAGCCTAATATGTAGCCTTATTATATACCCCACGGTGGCAAGCCGATGCATGCCATATATAGCTTAGCTTAGCTTTTTGCAAAAGATAATATTAGCGTATTAAGGCAAGGCAAGGAAAACTGGAATGAAAACAACAGGCATTTTCTGCTTGGCCTGTTCTAAGTCAAAATAAAGAGAATTCGATATTTTCTGCCGAGAAAGAAAATCTTGTCATAGCATCACATAGTATTGGGCGCAGAGACGCCCAGCATGCTAAGCCCTGCTTTCAGAGTTTTCGCCACAACAGCCAGCAGCCTCAGCATGGAAAGAGAATACTCTTTGTCTTCAGTCGTTTTGTTTTTTATGAAGATCTGCTCATTGTAGAGCTTGTGGAACAAGGAGGCGGTCTCCGCCAGCCAGCGGCAAATGTGATGTGTTTCGGCATGGACGCTGGATGTCAGCTGCTCTATTTCACTGGAGAACTGCATAGCTTGCAAGAGCAGCCGCCTTGCTGTAGAAGTCGGCTCTAAGGAAAGCATTAGAGGTGTATCGAGGAGCTGGGGAATGGCTTGCTCTATAAGCGTATATTCTTGAGTAGCTGGTAACCCTGGCACTGTATTGGTCAATAAGTTTTCTTGTAGAATGCCGGCATCTAAGGCTTTGCGAAAAACTGCATGAATTCTAGCATGGCCATACTGCACATAATATACGGGATTTTCGAGGTTTTTCTGCTTGGCCTGTTCTAAGTCAAAATAAAGAGAATTCGATATTTTCTGCCGAGAAAGAAAATAGCATGTGGCATCAGGACCAATTTCTTGAATGGTTTCCTCTAAGGCTATAAAATCACCGCTACGTTTAGACATGCGCACTTCTTTGCCTCCTCGGAAGACTTTTACCAGTTGCCCAATAATAATGCTTATAGAAAAATCTTCAGCTTGCGATGTTTGAAGCTGCTCTTTGCTGGCTATAAGATATTTATACATAAGCGAAGTAGCTATGGAGATGCGTTTGACATAGCCATGATGATCAGCGCCAAGAATATCGATGAGCGAAGGCCAGCCACGCTTTAGCTTTGTAAAATGATAAGCGATATCTAATGCGAAATAGGTTAAACTCCCATCAGATTTCCTTAGCACTCTATCCTTATCATCGCCGCCTAAGCTGGAGCGAAACCATAAGGCGCCGTCATGGTGGTAGGCCAGATTCTTAGACTCCATGAGGTCTAGGCAATGTTTTAGCGTATCTGGCTTCTCTGATGAAGAAGCGCTGCCAGAAAGAGCCGTGTTTTCTTCTATCTCCTGTATATTTTTAGATTGCGGTCTATGTGGAGCTGTACGCAAAGAGCTTTCATGAAAAAAGTTATCGAAATGCACGCCAATTTTTTTTAAAGTTTCTTTTTGCTCGTTAAGAATGCTTTGCAGGGGATCTTCAGTATTGTTTTTAAAGCTATGCAGGTACTCGCCATGATAGCCATCTTCGGGGATAGGCTTTGAGCTGCGGATGGCTGCTACGGATTCATAAAGTTTATCAATTTGCTTGCCGGTATCGTTAACGTAAAACTCCTGATACACCTTAGCAGAGCAAAAGCTTAAGGCTCTAGCCAAAGAGCTGCCAAATACTGCCCAGCGTCCGTGTCCTATATGCAGGGGGCCGGTTGGGTTAGCCGACACATATTCCATAAGAATTTTTTTGCCTTTTAAGCTGGTACTTCCCAGTGGTAGGCTTAGCAGCCTATGGAGTTTGCTGTTAAGAAATTCTTGGGAGAATTGCATGTTGATAAACCCCGGGCCCGCTACTTCTGCATGTGCTAACATAGCCACTTGCTTTTCATGGCTTGAGGAGCATGCCTCTGTTTTAAGGAAAACAAGCAAATCTGCAGCTAGCTCCTTAGGGTTGCGCTTGAGTTTTTTAGAGATTTCTAGTAGGCTAGCGTAGCTGAAGTCGCCATGCTGGGGGCTTGCCAATTTTAATACAGGTAGCTGGTTAAAGAAATG
>JAUXHF010000268.1 GCA_030621685.1 Spirochaetota bacterium | reverse complement strand
GTGCTGTATTTCATCAGTTAATTTAATCTAAATTCAATATTTCTGCTGTTGCTGGCCGTGCTTTGTTCATCAGTTAGTTTAATCTAAATTCAATATTTCTGCTGTTGCTGGCTGTGCTGTATTTCATCAGTTAGTTTAATCTAAACTTAATACCTTCTGCTGTTGCTGGGGCTGTTGCTTTGCTTATCAGTTAATTTAATCTAAATTCAATACTCTGTTGCTGGCTGCGGCTTTTTAGCCTTTATTAGCCAGCTGTACAGCTTCATTGGCAGCTTCTTCTAAATGCTGCACAGAGATTATAGAAAGGCCGCTTTCATCTATTATTTTTTTAGCAATATCAGCATTTGTGCCAACTAAACGTAAGACAATAGGAACTTTGCGTGCCAAGCTTTTTTGGGCATCAACAACGCCTTGAGCAACCCTATCGCAACGAACAATACCACCAAAGATGTTTATCAAAATAGTTTTTACATTCGGGTCTGCTAAAATGATGCTGAAAGCATTTTTGACGGTTTCGCTACTAGCCGTGCCACCAACATCAAGGAAGTTTGCCGGACTGCCGCCTTTTAGCTTGATGATATCCATAGTAGCCATCGCTAAACCAGCGCCGTTTACCATGCAGCCTACATTTCCTTTTAATTTAATAAAGTTTAAATTGTATTTCTGTGCAGCCAGCTCATCGGGGTCTTCTTCGTCAAGATCACGCATAGCCAATATCTGTTTTTGCCGATATAAAGCATTGTCATCAAAATTCATCTTGGCATCTAAGGCGATAAGCCGCCCTGCTTTCGTGAGAACAAGCGGGTTTATCTCGACAAGAGAGGCATCTAACTCTAGCGTGAGTTTATACAGTTTAGTGAAAATTTTAAGAGCATCTTTAAAGGCTTGCGCTTTAGGATCTAGCCTTAGCCTAAAGGCTAACAAACGAGCCTGATAGGCCGGAAGCGCGCTGCCGTAAGCAGGATTTACGCTGTAGCGAATAATTTTTTCTGGTGTTTTTTGGGCGACTTCTTCAATGTCCATGCCGCCAGCCTCAGAAACAATATAAGAATACATAGCCTTCGATCTATCTAAAGCGATGGCCAGGTAAAACTCTTTGTCAATGTCTAAGGCCTCGGTTATCATTATTTTCTTAACGAGGCGCCCCTCCGCTCCGGTTTGCGGAGTAACCAGCTGCATGCCTAAGATTTCATGAGCTAAGCTTAAGGCTTCTTCTTTGTTAGCAGCAAATTTCACGCCGCCGCCTTTTCCACGTCCGCCAGCATGCACCTGAGCTTTAATAATAAAGGCTTTGCTGCCTAGCTCTTCGGCTACTTTGTCTATCGCCGATTTGATACCAGCTTTGTCTTGAACAGTAATGCCGTCTTGAATGGGAATGCCGTACTGCTTCAGCCATTCTTTTGCTTGAAATTCATGTATTTTCAATGCTGCTTACCTAAGTATTTCTTTTTATCCAATTTTGAAAACCAAGCCCCAAGCAAAAAACTTTAATGCTGGCAATGTTGATGTTTTTGCTAGCTGTTTTTTTTATTCCTTTTATTCCATAGGGCATGCTTGCTGTTATAGTGTACTATTAAAATAGAAAAATAGAAAAAAAAGAGAAAGCCCTTCCATCACAACATGTTATGAGGTGGTAATTCTGTTATAGTTTACTATTAAATAAAAATTCTGTCAAAAAGCTAGCAAAAATAAAGGCTTAGGAAGACGCAAATTAGAAAACGTACATGGGCAAATATAAATTCTAGCAAAGTATCTAAAAAAACTATGAAAAAAAATGTTTTCATTGATGGCGAGTACGGCACTACCGGTCTTAAAATAAGAAATATTTTAAATTCTAAGAACGTAGCTCATTTTATCAATTTGCTCTCCTTAGATGAGTCTGAAAAGAAAAACAAAGCAAAACGTGAAGCTATCTACAAAAAGACAGATATTCTGATTCTCTGCCTTGAAGATGCTTTGGCAAAAGAAGCCGTGAAAACGTGTAAGGCAGTAAATTCGGCATGCCGAATTTTGGATGCAAGCTCGGCGCATAGAACGAATATTAATTGGGTCTACGGCTTCTCTGAAATGAAAGGGCAAGCCGAAAAAATCAGGAAGGCTACGTATCTGAGTAATCCGGGTTGTTATGCTATGGCTTTTGTCTCTGTAATGCGCCCGCTGGTTGAAGCAAAGGCTAGCTTACAAACAATCCCCGTAACAGCCTACGGCATATCGGGCTACTCCGGCGGAGGCAGGAAACTTATTGATAGCTACGAAAACAAGATTCCCGGAAAAAGTATGCCCGCTCCTTTTGCGCCCTATGCACTTAGCATGGATCATAAACATGTAGCCGAGATGCAAAAATACTCGCTTCTTTCAGAGCCGCCTTTGTTCATGCCGGCCGTAAGCACGAGTTATAGGGGCATGCTTGTATGTCTAAGTTTTCATAAAGCTGTATTAAAGCAAAACAAGCTTCAGGCAGGCGATATTTTAAGTATACTTCGGCCCTATTATAACAAAAGCGATGATA
>JAUXHF010000111.1 GCA_030621685.1 Spirochaetota bacterium | reverse complement strand
TGCAGGGCTTGTTTCTGAAATCGAATCCAGACAGGAGCGGCCACGCCGCCGCCCGTTCGGCCATAGCCTAATGAACGATTGTCATCATAGCCCAGCCATACCGCTGTGGAAAGCAGTTTATTAGCACCAGCAAACCAAGCATCTTTCCAGTTTTGCGTTGTCCCGGTTTTTCCAAATGAGCTTTTTCTATGCTTAAAATCTCTCAGCAACCTCGGCTTATAAGCCGTGCCACCCGGCGAGAAGACGTCTTTTGTTATTTGCAGAATAATATAGGCAGCTTCTGGCGAGAGCAGCTGCCTGTTTTCTAATTTCAGATACTCCTCTTCATAGTTTTTCAGTATTTCACCTTGGCTATCGGTAATATAACGAATGCTCCGAGGCCGAACCTCTTTGCCCTCATTCGCCAGCACCGCATAAGCAACCGCTACAGATATGGGAGAAAAACCGCCACTTCCTAAGGCCATAGTAAGATCATTTGGAAACATTTGAGTTTTCCGCCGCACGCTTACAGCATTAAATATTTTCGCTAAGGAATCTCGTGTTTCATCAATACCTAAACGGTTCAAGGTATCTACGGCTAAAACATTTACAGATTTTTTTAAAGCATCCCGTACCAGCGTTGGGCCGCGATACGTTCCAGAATAGTTTTTTGGCAAATAATTTCCATACAGCGTAGGCGTATCGTTGAGAATGCTAGAGGCGCGTAGAACATTTTTTTCTATGGCCTGGGCATAAATAAAAGGCTTCAGAATAGAACCGATTTGTCGCCTTAGCGAAACAGCACGGTTGATCTGATTGTAATAAGAAAACGAAGCGCCGCCTATCATAGCCGTGATGTAACCAGAGCTAGGTGATATGGAAAGAAGCGCAGCTTCCACCTTCTCACTAATAGCTTTTTTCTCTTGAATCTCCGTGTTGGCTGCCGAAAATTGCCAAAGGTTTTCAAAGCCATGCAAGATTGAAAAGCCTTCTAAAACTGGTTTTACTTTTTCTTCCAAAACGTTTCGTAGGAATTTTTTGCCTACCTCTTGTGACGGATATACATGCCCCATCAACAAAACTTCGGCAAGAGGGCCAATTCTAGCAAAAATTTCTTGCTTGAGGTTTTCCGGCAGTTTTTTTTGCTCCTCTTCAGCAAAACGATTTTGTCTGAGCAGCGCCCTATCAATACTCTCTTGAGCCGCACGCTGATGGTCTTTGTCTATGGTGGTATACACCAAAAGCCCCCGAGAATAGAGAGCATGACTGCCTAAATCTCTTTCCAGTTTATTTCGAATATATTCACTGAAATGCGGAGCAAAATTTTTCGAATAATCTGAAAAGGTCGACTGCCTTGTTCTAAGGTTTTTTGCATACACTCGCCAAAAAGTTCTATAGGCCGCATAGGCCTCGCTACTTTCAATATATTTGTTTTTCACCATCAATAAAAGTACTATTCTATGCCGCCGCATGGCATTCTCTTGAAATCGCAGCGGCGAGTAATACACCGGCGACTTCGGGATGCCCGCAATAAGCGCCGACTCTGCAAGCCCTAATTCCCCACTGGGTTTCTCGAAAAAAAACTGCGCTGCAGCCTCTATCCCATACGAGCCATGACCGTAGTTCAGCAGATTCATGTAGAAAAACATAATTTCATCTTTAGAATATTGTTTTTCTATCTGCACCGTATACCACAATTCTTGCAATTTTCGCTTGAAGGTTTTTTTGTTGTTTAGAAACAAAAGCTTGCTGAGCTGTATGCTAATAGTAGAGCCTCCTTGCTCTTTGCTAAACGTAGAAAGATTAACAAGTACAGCCTTGGCAATACGCCAAGGGTCAAGCCCGTAATGCGAGTAAAAACGTTTGTCTTCGGTAGATAAGGTTGCTTTCAAAGCCATGCTCGGCATAAAAGAAAGCGGCACTATTTGCCTGCGTTCTTTATAAAACTCGCTGATGAGCCGGCCTTTAACATCCAAAACCTTCGTGATAACCGGCGGACGGTAAGTCTCTAAGACCCGAATGCCGCTAAGGTCTTTAAGCGAGGCAAATATGAAGCCGCAGAAACTTGCCGTAAGTATGATAACCAATATGCCCACCAAGCGAAACCATACGGGTATCGTAAATTTTTTAGCCGTTTTCTTGCCTTGCCCAAGACCCGCTCTAGCAGAATTTCGCTGTGGTTTTCTCTGATACTTCATAATCTCTTCGTATTCTTTTACTCTATTGATATAAGCATAATACCCACAACATGAATATCTTTTTTTAATTATGCTTTAATCATGTTTTACTCATATTAAGTATATTAAGTATCTTAAGTATAGCCTTTTCCTTTGCTAGCCTATCTTTTTTATAGCAAAATAATCGAAACGCAATTATAGGGAAAGCAATTAGGGAACGTACTTAAGAAACGTACCTACATCTCTCGTTAAGATGCCCATGTCCGCTACAATTTTCGCATTTTTGGCATTTTGGGCATTTTTGGCAAACGAAACGAACACGTTAAAAACGATGATTATAAATATGTCTTGTATTTTGGGGAAGAAACGGCTGCTTTACAGCAGCCTTTACATGCATTGATGATTATGAATACATCTTGTATTTTGGGGAAGAAACAGCTGCTTTACAGTAACCTTTACATGCATTGATGATTATGAATACATCTTGTATTTTGGGGAAGAAACGGCTGCTTTACAGCAGCCTTTACATGCCATAGCTAAGCAACTTAACGCAGCTAAGCCCTTCTAATTTTGCCAGCTTTGCTAAGAAAAGAACAGACTCTCAGGGCGATTATTTGAAAAGGCTTGCCTTGGCAGTTTTTTTTCTAATCCTCATTCTAATCTTTATATATTATTCAAGCCTAGCGCAAGAAAAACACAATACAATCAAGCATGTTCAAAAACAGCTCCGCCAAACAAGCAACAGATAGAATATGGCTTGAAATTCATAGCGATGCCATACTGCATAACATGCATGTTATGCAGCAAAGGATAGGCAAGGCAAGGCTTATTCCTGTTCTAAAAGCTAGTGCCTACGGGCTAGGCATAAGGCATATACTCCCCATTATAACGAGATGCAGGCAAGCTGGCGAGACTTCTCCTCTTATAAAATGCATAGCCGTAACCAACGCCGATGAAGTAACTGAGGCGAGGTCTCTTTTTGGCGGAGAGATTTTATTACTAGGCGCGGCTTTGGAAAGCGAGATACCTAGTTTGCTAGCCGCAGGGGCTACTTTGCCTATCGAGAGTGTTGCCTTTGCTGCAAAAGTTCAAAAACATGCCAAGCGTATTCGCAGGCAAGCCAAAATTCATATGCTTGTTGATACCGGCATGGGTCGGCTGGGCGTACTCTACTCTAAGGCATTAAGCCTTTTCTTAGATTTAAAGCAATATTCAAACCTAAGGCTGACTGGGGTTTACTCGCATCTTTCAAATGCTATCACGCCAGAAGATCAGCATACTCTCTCGCAAATACTCCGATTTACCAAGCTGAGCCGTGATATTCAAAAACACCTTAAGGCATCGCATGCCAGTGGGGGTGAAAAGAGCGGGGGAGGAATTTCTCACCATAATGTTTTTTCAGGTAAAAAAAATCTGCTCTTTCATTTGCTTAACTCTGATGGCCTCCATCACTACAGCATGGCAAGCTTCGATGCCGTACGCAGCGGCATCAACCTCTATGGAATTTATGAGATGAAAAAACCCGGCAGACTCCCGCTTAAGCCAGCCTTGCAGCTGAAAACAAAAATAGCCAGCATACGCAAACTACCAGCAGGATTCTCTGTTGGCTACGGCAGGGAATATACGCTAAAAAAAAGCAGCTACGTGGCTACGCTTACTGCCGGCTACGCCGATGGTCTCCCTTTTGCTCTCTCGGGAAAGAAAGGCCATAATCATGATGGAAAGAAAGGCCATGATGGCCTTGGCTTTCACGTGCTGGCAGCCGGATGCCGCTTTCCTATCTTAGGTAGAATTTCGATGGACTATACCAACATTGACTTAGGACCAAATCTGCGTTTTATAGAATCTTTAGCCTTAAGGCCCGGCGCCACTATTACCTTAATCGGCAAATCTAAACAGCAAGAAATCAGCGTTGAGGATTGGGCAACCTTAAAAGACTCTCACTCCTACGATATTGTTTGCTCCTTAGGTAAGCGCGTAAAGTCTATAGTTTGCTAAGGCATCAAAAAAGCATCAAAGAATTTAAATGCACAGCAAAGCCTTAGCTAAAAAAAAACCAGCTAAAATGTATGTACATCTTTTAAAAAAAGCCTAGCAAATATTTTATCTTAAGCGAAGCTCGCCTAGAAGCAAGAATATCAAAGCTGGCGTAACGCTGGCAAAGTAAGTAGGTTTTTATAAAATTTGCCCACTCAAGCAAGCATCTTTAGTATATCTATTCTAAAATATGAGTTTGAAAAATTCTTTTGCTCTTTAAACTTAAAACGAAATAAAGCATGAAGAAGCTCGCCTAGAAGCAAGAAATATCAAAGCTGGCAAAGTAAGTAACGCTGCTGGAACGCTGGCAAAGTAAAAAGGTTTTCATAAAATTTGCCCACTCAAGCAAGCATCTCTAGTATACTATTCTAAAATATGAGTTTGAAAAATTCTTTCTCACTTTAAACTTAAAACAAAATAAAGCATGAAAAAACACAGCCACAAAGTCTTGCTATGCGATGCCATCAGCCCCATAGCCACAGAGGTTTTTGAACAACAAGGGATCACCGTCATCAGCAAACCCGGGCTAAGCGAGCAAGGAATCATTACAGCCTTAGAGGGCATAAGCGCTGCCGTCATCCGTTCGTCAACCACGATTACGGCAAAAATATTGGAGAACGCTGCTTCGCTGAAAGTAGTAGGTCGCGCCGGTATTGGCGTAGATAATATAGATGTAAACAAAGCCAGTGAATGCGGCATCATCGTGATGAACACGCCTTTTGGAAACACCGTTACCACCGCCGAGCATACTTTGGCCATGCTCATGGCAGCCGCGCGCTGCATCCCGCAAGCTGCCGCCTCGGTGAAAGCCGGCCAGTGGAAACGTTCGGCTTTCAAAGGCCTAGAGCTTATGGACAAAACCCTAGGTATTGTTGGCTGTGGCAATATTGGCAGGCTTGTTACCGAACGTGCCTTAGCCATGAAAATGCAAGTGCATATTTACGATCCCTTTCTCAGCGAGAAAAGAATTCAAGACATGGGCGCGGCTCAAGTGAGCTTTGAAGAACTCCTTCAGCAAAGTGATTTTATAACGCTGCATGTGCCTCTTCAAAAAAGCACGAAAAACCTAATTGATGAAGCGGCCTTTGCAAAAATGAAGCCCGGAGTCATTTTTGCCAACTGCGCCCGCGGCGGCATCGTTGATGAACATGCCTTAGCAAAAAATTTGATAAGCGGACATGTTCGTGCTGCTGCCTGCGATGTGTTTCTCCAAGAACCCATTCAAAAAGAAAACCCTCTGCTAAGCGCGCCGAACGTCGTGCTTACCCCACATCTTGGCGCGGCTACTGAAGAAGCTCAAGAACGTGTCGCCAAGCAAATCGCTCAACAAATAAGCATGTTTTTGCTCCATGGCGAGCTGCGAAATCCTGTAAACACCTTTTCGCTTAGTGCCGCTGAACATCAAAGGCTTGTTCCCTACCGTAAGCTTGTTTTTAAACTCTCCAGATTTCTGGCAAACATATCTAAGTCGGCTTTGCTTTCTTTAAGCATCCGCTTTTGGGGAGAAGCCCGGCAACTTCCCAGCGAGCTTCTTCAAGCCGAGAGCATCTACGGCTTTTTAAGTAACAGCCAAAGCAACGTCAACATCATCAATGCCCTTTCCATAGCAAAAAGTCGCGGCGTGAAAACAGAGATCATCAAGAATGATGAAACAAGTGAATTCCATAATCTTATTGAGATCAACCTTACTACCGAACAAGGTTCGCATGAAATTTCAGGCACTATTTTTGCCGGTCATGCCAGAATCGTTAGTCTTCAAAAGCATGACATCCAAGGTGAAATTGGCCCCTACAACCTTTACGTTATGAATAAAGATGAGCCGGGCTTCATTGAAGACCTTGCCGGAAAATTGGCCAAACATGGCATCAACATCGCCTCTTTTCATCTTACTCGTATCACTAGAGAATCTACAGACGAAAAAGAAGCCGTAGCCTTGCTTCGCTTAGATAGCCCCGTTACCACAGCGCTTCTTAAGGAGCTACAAGCCTTAGATAAAATATTAGATGTCACCTATATTCCTTTTGAAAGCTAGGTTTTATGTTAAGGCTTAAACTTAAAATCTACGCTAAAGAGCTTTTTTAATTGCTAAGCTAGCTCGCTTCTGCTAACAGAAAAGAGAATTTCTGCTCTTGAAAAAACAAGCTGCTAAGCTGAAAAATATGCCGCTCTTTCCTGAAAAATTCCTTGAACTACCCAGCAGCTTAGTTTCACAGCCATGACTATCCCTCTCCCGAAAAACTGCTAAGCTGGCTCGCTTCTGCTAACAGAAAAGAGAATTTCTGCTCTTGAAAAAACAAGCTGCTAAACTGAAAAATATGCTTAAAAAAACAAATATGCCGTTCTTTCCTGAAAATTCCTTGAACTACCCAGCAGCTTAGTTTCACAAGCCATGACTCTCCCTCTCCCGAAAAACTGCTAAGCTGGCTCGCTTCTGCTAACAGAAAAGAGAATTTCTG
>JAUXHF010000079.1 GCA_030621685.1 Spirochaetota bacterium | reverse complement strand
TCCTTACCTTTCAAGGATATCTGAATTTCCTGCCTATAAATTCTTATGGGCTTTTATAATAATAAGCAGCTCTTTCTTTACCTCAAAATAACTATTTTTTAATAATTTTTTTTACGTAGTATTTACGTAGCATTATCGTAGTATAATAAGAGCATCTATTATATAGGAAGTCTGATATAGGAAGTCTGATATAGGAAGTCTGCTAAAAAAAATTTGTAACGAGGGTTATGTCTGCTTATAAAAACATAAAGAAAAGTGCGCCTAGCAAAGCTACTGGGTCACTGCATACGGCGCAAAAAGCAAAAACTCAGCAAAAACAGCGTACTATTCTACAGGCTAGAACACTACTCGGGCTAAAGCTGCTAACCTTTCCAAATGCAGAGTTAAAAATATACCTTGACAATGAAATAGCAGAAAATCCTTTGCTGGAAAAACTCCCTAATCTGCAACAGGAAAGCGAAGATAAAGAAGGCATTTATAGCCTTGAAGAAAGCTTGCGTTCTGAAATCAAAAAAGACGAAATAGGCTATTCTTTTGATTACGAAAACACATCTTATGAATATGAAACCTCAAATTCTCATCAAGGTAGAACGCCTTCTTCTGGTGACAGCCCGCTCATTCCTTTAAGAAAAACCAAGAGCGTATCAAGCATTATCGAGGAAACTGCTAACCAAAAAATAAGTTTAGAAGAGGAACTCTTACTGCAACTTGCTCTGCGCTACGGGAAAAACACCGAATTCTACACCATTGGTGCCTATCTTATAACCTTGATAGATTGGAATGGCTTTTTAGTGCTAGAAGGAGAAAACCTTGAAAAAACAAGGAATATCCTTAAAACGGTAAAAAAGAAAATAAAGAAAGTAATCGCAGAAATAAAGACATTTGATCCTCCCGGCATCGGCGCATGTAATGTTCAAGAGGCGCTTATTATTCAAATTGAAAGGCTTGAACAACAAGCTGAGAACCAAAGTGTTTTAGAGAAAATATCCTTAGAAAATGTTATCGTTAGCCAACATTTCGATTTACTTAAAAACAAGAAGTATTTGGAAATTGCTAGAAAATTAGATGTTAGCCTAAGCATGGTTAAAGAGGCTCTTTACCATATATCTTTCTTAGAGCCTACCCCCGCACGAAATTATCGAGTAACAGAGAACCTTTATGTAACTCCTGATGCCACTGTAGAGTGCTTTGAGGGAAAGCTAGAAGTTACTTTGTTTGACATGCAAAGCCAGCTTTTGCAACTTAACCCAGAATATATTTCCTATTTGGAAACCTTTAAGGGCGGGCAAAAAGAGGGGAAAAATTTCATTAGCTACCTTCATAAACATAAACGAGATGCCATAGACCTCATTAACAGCTTAGAGTATCGTGAAAGCACCTTGCTGAAAATCCTGAACAGGCTTACTGTCATCCAAAAAGATTACTTTACCCGAGGCATGTTTTATTTGCGCCCCTACTCGCTTACCGACCTTTCTAAAGATATTGATGTTAGTATTAGCGTGCTTAGCCGCGCCGTAAACATGAAACACATCTCTACGCGCTGGGGTATTATTTTGCTTAGGAAACTTTTTTCTCAATCGAAAATTCCCATTTTAGCTCATGCGGAAAACAGCGTGCAAGCGGTATCATCCTCAAGGATAAAGCAGCTTATTTGCGATATTCTGGAAGCCTACCCGCAAAAAAAACTTAGTGATGAAAAAATAAAAACTATTCTTACTGAAAAAGGTTATGTCTTAGCACGAAGAACTATTGCCAAGTATCGCCAAAACTTAAATATCCCTTCTAGCCGAACCAGGTAGCACCATAGCACCAAGCAAAGACCTCATAGAACAGCCGGATAGCTTACTTTCAACGTTAGTCCTTGCTGCTGCTTGCTTGCCTTAAAGGCTTTCATCATTTCATCTTTGAAAAATAAATAAAAACTTTCATAGCTGTTAAACCCGGGAATTATTTCATCCAAAGAAGTAGCTGCCTTGTTCAGACATGCCTCCGCCATAAACTTTGGCAGGCAAAGGTATCGCTTTCTTTCATGCATAGAGCTAGGCTTCTTGCCTTGTTTTAGCAAGCCAAGCTCTGCTTTATGCCAATCTACAAAACTCCTAAAGATGCTTTCTGCCAGTACAGCCGGAGAAAGAAAAGAAGTCTCTGCAACAAAATCGTAGTTTTGAAAAGAATAGATGTCTACAGCATAAAGCTTTAAAAATCGCTTTGCCTCGCTTGCTTGTCTGCGTTCTATTGACTGCATGGCTTCCTTTGGATTTGCGTATAGCTCGCTTTGCCGCTTCTCTCCGGCAAACACACGCTCCGCCGCCGTAGAGTTTTTCAAACAAAGAAATACTTTAAATGACTTCGGGATGAAATGCCATGCCAGGCGAGAATCGATAACAAAAGCATGGCCTGCGCCCGCCAGTTTTTTGGTGAAGCCATCTATTTCATGGTCAATTCTCTTAGCTTTTTCGCTGTATTTATTCAGTTCTAGCGTATTCATGCCAAGTTTTTTAGCAATCTTTCTTTGGATATCTCCTGTTGAATACAAAACAGGGGAAACCTCTTCTAAGAAAGCTAGCTCCTGCATATAGCTTTCAAGCATAGTCATCAGTTGCTTAGCTATCGTGCTTTTTCCGCTACCTAAACTACCAGCAAGGCTTATTTGAGGGTATAAAATTTTTTCTTGCATTCTAAAAAATGACTGTTATACTCTTATTATACTATCTTGAGCCATGTAGCTACAACATATAGTTATATACTTATATAGTTATATGGTTACAAATGTATAGTTGTAACCTGCCATGTAGCCGATAACTTAGCCGTTCCAATCCAGCCGTTCCAATCTAACTATTACAATCCAGCCGCTCCAATTTAGGCTTTAAAAGCTGGTTGGATCTACTTTCGCTAAAAATATTTTGTTTCCCATTCATAAGCCCTATCTAAATACTATGGAAAAACCCCCGTCTCTCTTGTTTTTTACTTCTTCGCTACAATCAACATCCACAAACGTTCTTTTTCATAGCTTGGCAAAACCAGGGCATCTTTGGCTACTCTTACTCTTTTTTGTATTTTTTACGCCAAAACTTTTTGCTCAAGAAAAAACACTAAGCATAAATGCCAGCAACTTTGTTCAAGAAGTTGTAAAAAATAACTTTGATTACAAGCTATCAAGTCTTGATGAAAAAATAAAACTTGCTATCTACCATGAAACCAAAGGACAACTGTACATCTCGCCCCTCAACCTTACGTACAGACAAAATACGAATGAAATTCCCGGAGCATCCAACTCACTTAGTTTCGGGGCCGATTGGTCTCATGTTTTCTTAAGAACTGGCTCTAAGTTAAGTGTTCGGCTAGATAACACCTTATCAAAAAGGAATCCGAGTCTGCTGTCAAGCCAACCTTCTTCCGAAACCTGGCGGAATACGATAGACCTTATTAAGTTTGAACAACCTTTTCTAAGAAACAGTTTTTTTGGTAACTACAATAATCGCTTTTTAGATATTTACAGATTTGAAGTTCAGCGCAGTCGTTCAGATTTCAATTTGAATGCAGAAGCCATTGTGTATCGGGCGCTTAGCAGCTTTTTCTTGTATCAAATAAATGTAGAAAGCCTAAAAACTTTAGAACTAGACTTAATCGATGCCAAAGAAACTCTGGTGTTTAACCGCCGTAAAGAAAGACTTGGAACAATTGACGAAAAAGACCTTATTTCTAGCGAGGTCTTAACCATTCAAATACAGCTTCAGGTTAATTCCCTAAAAAAAGAGCTAGACCTACTAAGAAACAACCTCTTAGCCTTCATCGGAAAGTCCTCTGGCGACTACCAGAAAATAGAAATAAGCGATGAAACAAAGTATCCTAAGCAAGAGTATAAGCTAAGTAGCTCTTATGCCTTAGCTCTTGAAAACAGAGAAGATTATAAGAAAATTTACCTCGACCAGCTGGCAGCCGAAAATTCGCTACAAGTGGGCAAGCTGGCAAGGCTTCCAGAGCTTAATGCTACTTTCGGCCTTAGTCTTATAGGCTCTGGCGATACCCTAGGCGATTCTTACAATGACCTGGGTTTCTCTTTGGATAAAATGGACATAAGCTGGGGTCTGAAATTCGGATTCTACACAGATTTAAAATGGTATTCTTATGCCGTTGAACGCGCCCAAGTTCTCATTCAGCAAGCCGAGCTTAATCTAAAAAAAACCAAGTTAGCTATTTATAACGAAGTAGAAGAAAGAATTCTAAACATTAATAACGCGCTGCAGCAGCTAAACGATAGGCAGCGTATCCAAAATTTCATCCGCCGAAAATACCAACTAAGCCGAAAAGATTACTTTAACGGAAGAATTGACTTCTCCGACAACATCAATAGCAAAAAAGAGCTTCAAACAGCTGAGCTAGATTACCTCACCCAAAAACTTAGCTATCAGCAAGCCTTATTAGACTACCAGTGGACAACAGGCATCTTGCTCAGCCAGTTTAACATCAAAGTGTTAGACGCACAGGCAAAAGTGCCAAACTAATGACCTGGGCTTTGTAACAAAACTCATGACTTACGTTTTGTACGTACGCTCGGCAAATTTAAATTTACAAATTTACACAAATTTACTTTACTGTTATGCAAAACCATAGCTTCAGAAATTATGATTAAGTTTTTTATTACTCAAACAAAAGCGATTAACCTCTTTCTTATCTTGGTCATTATAGCCGGCTCCTACCAGTTTGCAGTCGGCCAAAAAGAAGGTTTCCCGAATATCGGATTAGATATCATCACCATCAATACTCCATATGTGGGTGCTTCTGCCGATGAAATAAAAACTCTGATTACCGACAGGCTAGAATCGGCAATAGAAAATATAACAGGATCTAAAAAAATTAGTTCTTTTTCTAGCGAAGGAATCTCTTCAATAGTTTTTGAAGTTAATGATGACTTGGGCATCGATGCCGATTCTATTAAAAGTGATATTGAGTCTGCCATAGAATCCGAAAAACGCGAGCTTCCCCCAGATGCCGAAGATCCCATCGTATCGGTGATCAGCTTTACCGAAAGCTTTCCCAATCTTGTTGTTGGTTTCATTGGCGATGACATCGAGCTGCTTAAGCAAATAACCTATCGTTTTGAACTCGATGCCCGTAAGGTTAGCGGCGTAAGTAAATTAGAAAAACAAAACTATTCAGCCTTAGAAGTATGGGTGGAAATTGACCCGAATAAACTAGAGCAGTTCGACTTAGAAATCTCTAGCGTTGTCCGTGCCATCAAAGCCAAAAACATTAGTATTCCTGCCGGTAAAATCGAACTTGAAGGTGAACAAGTTTTTCTTAAAACCATTAAAAAATTCAAATCCTTAGATGACGTATCAAAAACCATACTCCGAAGTAATGATGTTGGTAAGCAAATACTCCTAGAAGATATAGCAACCGTGCATTTTGCCTATGAAGAAGAAGATGTCCTTCGCCGCTCTAAAGGAAGAAATGGTATTTGGCTGCAAGTATTTAAATCGGAAAAAGGCGATACCATTAGAGTTACCGATGCCGTAGTAAGCATTATTGATGGCTATAAGCAAAGTGGCTTTATCCCCGATAGCGTAAGCATTATTTACAGCGATGATATATCTTTTTACGTGAAACGAAGGCTAGCCGTCCTCTCTTCTAATGCTACCATAGGCTTGTTATTTGTTTTCATCTGTCTTATCGTTTTTTATGATTATCGAATAACCATTTGGACAAGTTTAGGCATACCCTTTTCTTTCTGCGGCGCTCTCCTCATCATCTATGCTTTAGGATTAACCTTAAACCTTATGTCCATGTTTGGTTTTATCATTGTTTTGGGCATGCTGGTAGATGACGCTATTGTGGTCTCTGAAAACATCTACTCTCATATTGAAAAGGGCGAGGAGTATTTCTCGGCGGCGCTTATTGGCACGAAAGAGATTTTCTACCCGGTTCTTGCCATGATATCAACTTCCATTTTAGCCTTTCTTCCATTGGTAACTCTGCCGGGAATTTTCGGCGATGTTTTAGGCATCATCCCGCAAGTGGTGATAGTTGCTTTAGCATGTTCTCTCTTCGAATCGCTTTTTGTGCTGCCCGGGCATTTAGCTCATTTAAAACACAAGGCTAAAAAAACACTGGCTGCTGGTGGCCAGCAAGCAAGCATGAAAACTAAAGAGTTACGCGGCTGGTTTACCCATGTTTTAAAGAAGTATACTTTATTGCTAACCTTTGTAAGCAAGCGACCTTTTTTGAGTTTTGCTTTCATTGGCCTTATGTATATTGGCGTAGCCGGATTCGCTTTTACCAAACTTGACTTCGTATTCTTCCCCGGAACAGCCGAAACGATTATTGTTGAAATTGAAACGCCTATTTCAAATGGGCTTAACAAAACACAAGCTGTTATTGATAGTGTAGAAAAAAATGTTATTGAGGCTTTTAGCGATAATAACTACCTCGTGGATATATTTTCAATTGTAGGCCAAGATGGCGCCGCCTCACGAGGCAACGGGAATTCTTATACCCAAACACATCTTGGTTTTGTTAAAGCAAAACTTGATACACAGCGTGACATAAGTGATGCCCAATTAATTAAAAAAATTGATGTTCTTCTTAGCAAACTTCCGGGCATCGTTAGCTATGAGATTGTCCCCATTAAGGGCGGCCCACCTGCTGGTAGGGATTTAGAGCTTTCTGTTTTCTCGGAAAATCTTGCCACCCTAAATGATATATCAAAAGTTATACTTGAAGAAATATCTTTGATTGAAAACATCAGATCTCCCGCTAGTAGTTTCAAAACGGGCAAGCGAGAAATTGTTATTAGCCCCTTAGAACAACAGGCTGCCATACTAGGCATTAGTATTCCCGATATTGCTAATGCCGTAAAAGAAACTTTTTCCGGTAATGCTTCAACCAGCATTACCTCGTTTGCTAGCAGAGAGAACAACGGCGATGACATTGATATTGTTATAAAATACAGCACGAATCAAGGAAAAACACTGGATGATATTTACAACACGCCGGTGATGAACAAGCAAGGACGTACTATCCCCGTTAGAAATTTTTCCGATATTCACTTCGAATCCAGTAGTAGCCGCATAACCAAAAAAGATTCTAAATCGTTTGTCTTGATCAGTGCCGACTTGAAAGACGAGAGAAGTAAAGAATTTGGATCGGCTTATCTTTACAAAACCTTAAATGAGAAAATTCTTACATGGGAAAAACAATATCCTGATGTAAGTTTTGAATATGGCGGCGCCAAAGAAGAGCAAGGCGATCTCATGTTTGCTATCGTCCGTGCCGTAGCGCTGGCTCTGTTTAGCATTTACTTTGTACTCACTGTTGTATTTAGAAGCTACCTGCAGCCACTTATCGTAATGTCTATAGTCCCCTTTGCTTTCTTAGGAGTTTTGATAGGCTTGTTTATCAATAATACAGCCATTGGGCTTATGCCTTTTTTAGGCGGGGTGGCGCTTACCGGGGTGGTGGTAAACGACTCCTTAGTGATGGTCGATAAAATCAATCGCTTGCGCCGTGATGAGAATATGGACTACGTAACCGCCACCATTAAAGGCGCTTCCTCTAGGCTACGCGCTATTATTATGACTTCTGTCACCACCATAGTTGGCATTGTTCCCTTAGCCTATGGTCTCTTGGGCGAAGAACCTTTCTTAGCTCCTATGGCTATTGCCTTAGCTTGGGGCTTGTTCTTCGCCACTTTGCTTATGCTATTTATGGTCCCTGCCTTGTATCTCACCATTGAAAATATGATGCTTCGGCTAAGCAAGATTTTCGGCGGCAACAAGAAAGCTGCTTAGCTTGGGATGGCATGGACGGGCATGTTTCGGGCATCTTTGTTCGCCATTTTACCACTTTACCATTTTACCACTTTGCTTATCCTGTTTATGCTCCGCCTTGTATATCACCACTTAAAATACGATGCTTCGGCTAAGCAAGATTTTCGGCGGCAATGAAAGCTGCTTAGCTGGGGGCTTGGCC
>JAUXHF010000307.1 GCA_030621685.1 Spirochaetota bacterium | reverse complement strand
AATTTCTTGTAGAGTATGGGGTTTTCGGCTTTCAAGAAGCCCATCAAAGATACTTGTTTTTCTACTTTGGCGTTATGGCTTGCGCTATCGATTTCCGCTAAAGTTTTCATGCTTTTTTCTTTAGGCGAAACTGGGAGAGTTTTATCCGAAGTAGCGAATAGCTTGCCAAAAAAGCGAATAAGCGAGGCTCTTTAAAAAGCTAGGTTTTATGTATAAGTTTAAGCTAGGAGGCTGGGTTTAGTATTGAAAACGAGTTAGATTTTTAAAAAATTTATTAACTGAAAGAGCTGAAGACATGAGATGACATGCTAGGAATTTTGAGGTTTGGCATAACAAATTTAAAAAGATATTTAAATCTTAAGCTTATTTCATTTTTATTACTTCATAAAGCAATAAGGGTTTTTCTTTGCCTTTGACCTTGATACAGAAATTCTCGCCAACAAAAACACTGTCTTTGACTACCTTGTAGACATTTTGTGAGATAAGCAGGTTCGTACCTTTTTCTTTATTCGCCGATTCAATGCGCGAAGAAGTATTGACGACATCGCCAATAGCGGTGAATTGTCGTTTTTTTGAAAATCCTATTTGGGCAAGCACGACTTCACCAGATTCAATGCCAATGCCGATATTAAAAGAGTTGCCATATTTTTTTTTCAGGGCAAGGTTGAATTCTTTAACTTCTTTAAGCATATCAAGAGCGGCACGAACAGCGGCTTCTTCAGGAGATAGCATATCTTCGTTTTCCATGCCGAAAATAGCCATGATGCCATCGCCAATATACTTATCGACATAGCCAAAATTTCTGTCAATAGCATTACTGACACGTTCGAAATAATCGTTAAGAATATATACAATATCGTAAGGAAGATTTTTTTCACTAAACGAGGTAAACGAGCGTATATCAGAAAATAAGATAGCTACATGTTTATCGATGCTAAAGTTAGGCGGGGTTTTTTTGCCTTCGGCAATAGCTTTTTCGATATCAGCTTCATTTTTCACCAGTCTTCGTATGGTGATGTCGCCTCCTGTAGGAATGGCTTGGCAGGCCAAGCGCACATCGGCAGGAAATAATTTTTTCTCGGCCAACATAGCCTCTTTATGGTTACGCATGCTTAAGTTTTCTTTGCCACTTAACACCAAAATTCGGCATGTGGAGCATTTGGCCTGTCCTCCGCAAGCATGAGTATGGGGAATATCATTTTTCAGCGAGGTTTCTAAAATACTGGATCCTTGCAGGGCGATTACTTTCTTATCATCTTCAGAGTAATATATACTTGTTTCTGTTTTGCTATCAGACCGGGAGCTTTTTCTAAGTTGCGCTGAAATTTGAGCATTTTCTTTGTTGATGAGCATATGAATGAAACGTCTTTCATAGGCCTCACTGCTGAACAAACCGGTAATTTCACTGGAATTTGAATTCGAGTCTAGGTCAAGGTTCTGCTTTTTTATGGAGTTGTTGCTTAGGTTATGGCTATGGTCACTGTTATGTTTATTGTTTAGGGCCATAGAATCGGCGCTTCCATGCTTACAGTAATAGCCTGTGCCGCCACAAACATCGTAAATTGGGCAATCAAAACAGAGGCAGCCAAGCATTTTAACCTCTCGCTTCGATTTCCCCGATATGCAGTATAGCCCACCTTGCGTAAAGGGATTAGATGGGCATTTCCCACAGAATTTGGCACAAATGGCCTGATTCGTAAGGTTAGCTTTTATACCAAAAGAATTACTTTTCGCTCGACGTAAGTATACCTTTCCCATCAAGCCAGGGGGCAGTCTATCGGTAATGAAGTTAGGAATGAGGCGGACTATAGCGTTATGGTAATAGGCTATAGGTTTAATTATGCTTATAAGAAATTCCATAAAGCTTTTTTTATGGAATTTCTTATAAATTGAACACTACCTTAGTAAAAGAAAGTGTAAGGTACGG
>JAUXHF010000325.1 GCA_030621685.1 Spirochaetota bacterium | reverse complement strand
TAATAACTGTATTTTTGTTATAACATTAATTTTGTTATGACATAACCACGTTCCCAATAACGTGTCAGCAAGGAAACGGTGCTTTTCCAAAAGCATCATGATGAGGTACAACACGGTATGAATATACAAACATTTGGCGGCGAATTCAAAGTTATTGAAAACGTTGTAAAGAAAGTAAAAAACAAAAAGGTCATACGAGACGCTGGCGATGATGCTGCCGTTATTGATATAGGCAATAGCAAAACATACCAATTAGTTTCAAGTGAGATGTACACAGATGGCAATCATTTTTCTCTGCGCTATTTCACGCCTCTAGATATAGGGGCGAAGGTGGCCGAAGCTACTTTTTCTGATATTGGAGCTATGGGAGGAAAGCCAAAATACTTTTTCTTATGCTATTCTATAAAAAAGAATATGGAAATGTCCTTTGTTCGATCCTTTTTTCGAGGGATTTACAGCAGCTGCTCGCATCATGGCGTACATCTGCTAGGTGGCGACACGGTTTCTAACAATAAAATGTTTATCTCTGCCACGGTTATTGGCGAGGTTGAAAAAAGCAAACTCTGCCTACGAAAAGGAGCTAAGGAGGGAGATGTTATCAAGGTAAGCGGAGAGCTTGGCAGCTCTAACATCGGCTTTCAAATTTTACGAAAAGACTATGTGGGACATAGCTTTGTCAAAAAAAAACACACTCATCCCCGATGCCGACTTGATATTGTAGATAAAATTGCCCCCCACGCTACATCCATGATTGATATTTCCGATGGGCTTGCCGGTGACCTCAGTCATATTTGCAAGCAAAGTGGCGTTGGCGCCGAGATTAATGAGCGCGATATTCCTGTGCACACTCAAGCGATTCATGCAGCCAAGGCCCTAAAACTAAATATTTACCATTCGGCTTTATACGGCGGAGAAGATTTTGAACTCTTGTACACAGTAAACCCTAAGGATGTTGCCAAAACTCCCGGAAAGGTTGTTGGTCGCATTACCCGTGGTCAAGAGGTTATTTTAATCCGCCGAGAAAATGGCAAACGCGATGTGGTAACCGGCAAAGGATATCGACATTTTTAATCAAAAAGAAAAAGCATGACAGCCTCTCCATCAGAAAAAGCTAATGTTTCCCTACATGCTACATCGGCCTCTGTAGGTTCTTCTGCAAGAGAAGCCGATGACTCCTTAATCGTTGCTGGGAAAAAATTTCATTCCCGGTTATTTATCGGCACCGGAAAATTCTCCTCGTTAAGCGTAATGGAGGAAGCCATTAAAGCCTCAAAGACAGAAATAGTCACTATGGCTTTAAGGCGCATTGATATTGAAAACCCCGTAGATGAGTTTTTAGAAAGCATGAGCCGCTTGAACTTGTTATTTCTCCCCAACACTTCTGGAGCTCGTTCGGCTGCCGATGCCTTGCGGATTGCAGAACTTTGCCGAGCGCAAAGCGGGAATATTTGGGTGAAATTAGAAGTTACGCCTAATCCAAGACATCTGCTGCCCGATGGCGTTGAAACCTTGCATGCTACAGAGGCTTTAGTAAAACGAGGCTTCATTGTATTGCCCTACATGAACTGTGACCCTGTTTTAGCGAAACGGCTTGAAGAAGTTGGCGCGGCGGCTGTCATGCCGCTTGGCTCGCCCATTGGCACAAACCGCGGGCTTAAAACCATCGATCAGCTACGCATCATTATTGA
>JAUXHF010000100.1 GCA_030621685.1 Spirochaetota bacterium | reverse complement strand
ATCACTTAGTTCTGAGTTATATCCGGTTAACGTTAAATTTCCAAGTGTATGCAAATACTGTTCTTGAATAGCTTTCCAATTTTCACCAAGCATAGCTTGCCAATCTCCTGATAAATTTTGGTTTTGTGGCATGATATGTTCAATAGTATATCTTTCAGTATTCACCGGCTCTTTTCTTCCGAAATTTTCAAGACGTCTTAATAAAAATTTAATATTTCTTGTGTGGTATAAATTCCTTCGTCCAAGCTCTTCTTTAAATTCTTTATTGTTAGGGAATCTCTGTTGCGCTCGCAGAGAATTGAATTTTGCTTGAAGGCTTTCAAAATAATTTTCTTTTTTAATTGATTTATATATTCCAGCAAAAAACTTACCATGACTATTTGATGGCAATCCACAAACAGATCTTCTAAAAATATAGCTTTGTGTCAAATTCAAAATGTCAAGAAAGCATTCTTCGTTAATAATTTCTTCATCATAATCCCTATAAACAGATAACAAAAAGGGATATACTACCTTAGCCTCCAATGCTTTTAAATCTGAAAAGGCTTCTTGTAGCTTAACATTTTTTTCTTTCTTTAAAGCCATGTTCACATAATACACTGAGTGCTTATAAACATCATCTAAGATAGACTCAGCTTTTTCCTTTCCACCTTGCTGTTCATAGTATTTTTTGAATTCTTCATAGACATTTTTTTCATTAGGAATTCTACCAGTTTTCATGGTTAAGTAATCTCGCATGAAGCGATTAAAAAACTTATTATAGTTTTCCTGCCCGAAGTTTTTCTCCATTGGCCGCCAGTACCCGCTATAAACAGTATTTTCAAGCTCTTGATGCAGGTCAATGAGGACATAATTTCTAATAAGATCAGCTTGAGATAAATCCAGCCCCTTAGAATTTAAACTTTCAAAAATAAGTTGGGGGTTATCATGCTTGCCAAGAGTAATGTCGACAATAATTAGTTTTCTAATTCCAGCATAGATCTTCTGCAGGGCATCTTCAGTGTTTTCTTGAGATGACTTTTCTTGAAATAACTTTTCTTTGAAGAACTCGAAATTTTCTTTAATTCTTGTTGATGCAATATTTGCATGAATTCTTTTTTCAATGATAGCTATTAAAGACGACTTGTCTTCTTCGGTTAATATCAGTTTGTACCTTAACTCACCTTCTGCACCCTTATTAATTAAATACTCTTCTTTCCACTCCTCGGCGCTTTCTTCTTGATTTGTAGATTCAGCAAGAGCCGATAGCAACAATAATATTGTTGCTATTCTTTGCTGGCCATCAATAATAATTTGCTCAGAAATTTCTCTTGTGTCCAAGTTTTTTTTTATGCGAACAATTGAACCAATAAAATAACTATCAACATCTTCCTTATCGGCAATACGCATTATGTCATCCCAAAGTTTTTCGCATTGTTTTATTTCCCAGCTATATGTTCTTTGATATAGCGGAATTCTAAGTTGCTGTCTTTCTCTTAAAAAAGCTGTCAAGGTTTTTTGCGTTGCTTGCATTTATCCACTCCGAAGTTGATATGATATTTAGCTGTAAGTAAGCTTAGCATATATTAATAAAATGCCTAAACATTCTTGCATTTTTGAAAAGATATATAGCGCATTTAAAAGTTTTTAAATACAAACAAACTAGCGCTGCTTCATGAATTCATCGTTTTATCAATTCATTATTTTTTGCATAATGCTTACTGGAATAGATTAAATATGCCATGCCTAACAATTGCTTAGAGAGTATACTTAGAGTTGTGCGCTTAGAGTTGTGCGTAATAATACTTATTCATAATAAACTTATTCATAAACAAAAAATTAAAAATTCACGCAGGAGAAAGAAACATGGAAAAAGAATGTGTTTTCAGCTTTGATCTAGGAAAAAACTCGTTGGGAGAAGCCGTTCGAGAAAATGAGGCCATTACTCATGCCGCCTCGTTGCTTATCCCCGAAGAAACAGCAGGGATAGGCCCAGCAAGAGACAGGCGAGGAGCTTATCGAGTGCGCAAGGCTAAAAAACAACGCCTAAAATGGTTAGAAGAAGTTTGGAGTGGAATTGGCGAAAATATTCTCTGGTCGCTGAAATATAAAAAGAATGAAACTAATAATAAATTAAGCATCGAAACAGCCCCCTACGATGTACGAGAGAAATTAGAACGAGAGTTTGCCGAAAAAAACGATACAACTGTCTACACCTCTTGCCTTCTGCGAATACTCCTGCTAAAAGGCGAGAAACTTGAAAAATGGCAAATCTATAAAGCCCTGCGCTCAGCCCTGCAACGAAGAGGCTATGATAAACATGTAGCTTGGAAAACTAAGGATGACGAAACCAGCAGCAAAAAAGAAACTGAGTATGAAGAAAAATTGCATGATTTTGAAGGAAAAATTAGCTCCTTCAAAGAACATGCCCAGCTACCCTGCTATTACGATGCCGCCCAAATAAAACTCTACAATAAAGAAACTGATACGCTTCAGCCCTTTCAGCATACCCATGAGGCAAAGCGCGCTAGAGGCTACATCGCTCCCCGCTGGATGGTAGAAAAAGAAATTTTTCTTCTCTTACAAGAAGCAGAAAAACAAGTCCCAGCCCTGGCAGGCAAACGCGCCTACCTCATGTACGGGCTAGACCAAACAAACTTTTCCCAAGAGCAGTTTAACAAAGATATGCTTGCCTACTTTGAAAACCCCGAGGAAAATAATACCATTAAGGCTGTTGAAAACTATAGATATCCCAAATCCTTTGCCTATAAAATACATAAAGGCATGCTCGCCCAAAAATTGCCTAGGTTCGATAACCGCATTTTAAACTATTGCGCTGTTTTGCCAAAGTATCATGTCTGCCGAAAGCAGACTCTCGAAGTTATCCAAATAAATTTCTTGCTGGGCCTGAAAAATTTGCGCTACGGCCATGCCGGAGAAAAACTCTCTCCCTCCGACCTCACCCAAATATATAACGAAAAAAAAGCTGAACTAAAAAAACAGCTCTCGGAAAAAAAACCCAGCCTTGAAGATGTTGCCAAAATATTTAAATTAGGTTATAAAGATTTTAATACATGGCTGAAAAATAATAAAGATAAAAACATCAAGGCTTTTAGTAAAGACCATATAGTCGAGCTTACAAAATTAAAAGGAAGAAGCCGCTTCTCCAAGCCCGGTATTTTTTTCTTGAAAAAACTCATTCTCTCTGGTAAGTCAGCAGAAGATTTCGCCCAGCAGAACCTAGATGAGCTTGTGCAAAACTCCAAATATGCTGTTACCCAAGAAGAAAAAAATACGCTTACAATAGCTATGGAAAAATTTCTCTTAGAACGCCTAAAAGATGTTGCCTGGGAGAATATTCACGTTCCCGCCCTCACGCTACAAGAAAAATATTCCTCGCCTTCAGGCAAAGAAGAAAGCCAAGAAACCATTATCAAACATGCCATTTTCTCGAATTCCGACCCCATTGTGCGGCATCGCCTAAGTTTTTTTTATCAGCGCCTAAACGCACTCTCCGAAAAATACGGCAAGCCCACAGCCGTTATTTTCGAGTTTATTCGTGAGGATTTCTTAGGTCCCAAAAAGAAAGCTGAATACAACAAAGCATTAGAAAAGAATACAGCTAATAACGATGCCGTTCGAAAAGAACTAGAAGATATCGGCCGTAAAAATAATTATAGGAATTTTGAAAAACTAAAACTCTTGAAAGAACAAGCTAATCAATGCATCTATACCGGCAAGCACATAGGAAATCATCAGCTGGACGACTGCGTCATCGATCATATCATTCCCAGAAAAGGTGGCTACTATGGATCTGATGCTTTGTTTAACAAGGTTATTACAACAAATGAAACAAACATAGCCAAAGCCGATAAAATCCCTCACCATTTCATTTCTTCTGAAGAATGGCAATCTTATAAAAAGAGAGTGGAATCTACCAAAAATTTGTCGAATAAAAAGAGAAGGCATTTGCTGGTAACAAGCAAAGAAGAAGCAGAAGAAGTTAATGAACGCCACAATCCGCTTGTTGAAACATCGTGGATAGCCAAAACCGCCCGAGATATAGCTTGCCTGAAATTTGGCTGGCAGCCCGGAGAAAAAGGTGAAAAACAAAAAGTGTTTGTTGTTACCGGACGAGTGACTGCCCAGCTGCGCGGTCGCTATAAACTAAATGAGCTTTTAGGCGACAGCGACTCTCAAGCAAAAATTGAAGAAGAGCCTGCGCAAGATGGCAAAACGAAAGCTAAAACAAATATCAAAAAAGATAGAAGCGATCAACGCCACCATGCCCTTGATGCCATGGTCATCGCCTTTGCCGTAGAACAGCTTCGTGACCCAAAAAAATTAGATAAATTTACTTTTCCTACAAGCATAGCTCCTCAAGAGTATTTTAGGGAAAAACTAGCCGAGGTTATTCCACAAATCAAATTTAAAAAGCCAGTTGCCTTAAATGAATCCATTTACGGCAAAATAAAAATCCCCACCATTAAAGGCAGTCCCCAAGAAATTGCTGTTATCCGAAAGGATATGGTAGGCCATTTTACTGATGGCAAAAAGATTGATCTAAGCCAAAAGAAAATTGAAAAAATTATCGATAGGAGTATTCGCAGAGTGCTTACAGAGTATATCGGCGATTACCCAGAAGCTAGCCATGATGAGAAACTATATTTTCTTAAAAATGAATTGCGTCATAAAAATGGTTCAAAAATAAAAACCATTCGCATAAAAGCAGGCTTTCTGGACAATAAGATAAACCTTTCAAAAAATACGGCTCTTGGATATAAAGGTGCTTATTTTGAAACTAAAACAGAAACAGGCAAGGGAACATCGCAGCATGGTTATTACTTTTATAAAACCTTGAAGAAAAACAAGAAAGGCGAAATACAGTATAATGAAAACGAGCAGCCTCTGTATAAATATGCTGTGAAAATGGTATATGCCTTTCTATCTCCTTACCAAGTAAAAAAAGAACTTAGAGAACAAGGCTATAAAATTTTATTTGGCGCTAAACTTTTAAGCAGCGGTCTTTGGCTTGAGTTTTGCGAAGATATTCATATTGAAGGCAAAGCCCCGCTTCAAATGGAAAAAGGTATATACAAAATAAAATCCTGTGAAAATGATAACATAATTCAATTTACTAATATAAACGGCTCTCCTGTGAAAAATAGCCATGGAAAAGAGAGATTCAGCTTTGGGAAAATACTTGAAAAATATGAAAACTCCATACGCCTTTATACAAGAAAATGAGCTATCATGTAATTCATATTCTTAATTATGGCTCTTATCTTTTTCAAGAAAGAGCTAAGCTGGTTTTAGAAAATAAAAGCCTAGGGATACGAAAGAGCGTTCCCATAGAAGACATCAGGGCGCTTATAATAGCGGCTAAAGGCATTACGCTTAGCGATGCTCTTATTAGCAAACTTTTAGCTGCCCATGCTGTTATTCTTCACTGCGATGAAAAATTTAAACCAATTGGCATAACGGCTGAAATAGAAAGAGTGTTAAAAATAGAAATTCTGCATAGGCAGGCCAATTATAAATCTTTGCTTAATAAAAACCTATGGCAATGTTTATTAAAAACAAAAATAGAAAATCAGGCGAAAGTTTTGGCTTCTCTGGGTGCCGATACAAGCTATTTGAAAAAAGCTCTTCAAAAAAAACCATTAAACGAATCGGCGGTGGCTCGTTATTATTGGAATAAATATTTTTGGGAGGTTTTTGCGGAAGAGCTTACTCGCCGGGCTCATGGCAATCATCTCATCAACAAGATGCTGAATTACGGCTATGCTGTGCTTACGGCACTTTGTCATCGCTTAGTTGTTATTCATGGGCTTAGCCCTGTTTTTGGAATTCATCACATTCCCAGGTATCATAGTCATGCATTTATCTACGATATTGTTGAGCCTCTGCGACCTTGGGTAGATATTGGGTTAAACTTATTTTTTGCGAGACAACGTAAGAACCTAGGTGAGCTATTTTTTTCTGATGAAGAGAAAACATTAAAGCTTTGGGCAAAAGCTTTTGGGCATATAGGCGAGCAAGTTGAAGTTTCTGATGGCAGATACCGATTTAAACTAATAGATGCCTTTGATAAATATATTGCTTCAATTTCTAACGTCTATGAAAAAAAAGATCTACAACAGCTATGGCTGCCAGAATTCGACCTAGACGACAACGCAAAAGTCCTTACAAAATGGGTTGGCTCTTAGTTATGTTTGATTTGCCTGTGGTGGCTGATAGTGAGAGAAAGCGTGCTGCTGCTTTTCGTAAATTTCTTTTAGATGATGGCTACAGCATGATGCAATTTTCCATATACATGCGGTTTTGTTCATCTTACGATAAGATGAAGAAGCATGTGCATCGTTTGAAGCCTAGAATTCCTGTTGGTGATGTTAAGAGTATTTACATCACTGATAAGCAGTGGGCAACCGCGATAAATTTAGTCGGCAAGGATTACAGCCATAATAGTAGGCGAGAAAATCCCGAACAGCTTAAACTTTTTGAATTTTGGTGACAAATTTAGCTTTTTTAAAAACAAAAGACAATATATATGGGTGACATGACATCGCAAGCAGTGCCATACATATTCTCTTATTAGTTAAGACTTCCCTAAAAACCTATGAATACTGTGTTTTTTTGCTAAAAACACAGTATATTTTCATCTTACGTATTATAACATGTTTTGAATTATAGGGAAGTCAAAACAAGGAAAGGAAGTTGGCCACCACGAAATTCATTATAACATGTTTTGAATTATAGGGAAGTCAAAACAAGGGAACGAAGTTGGCCACCACGAAATTCATTATAACATGTTTTGAATTATAGGGAAGTCAAAACGCATGGAAGCTCCTGCTTGTCAAGTGTTTTATTAT
>JAUXHF010000125.1 GCA_030621685.1 Spirochaetota bacterium | reverse complement strand
TACACGAAGGGCGAAAAACCAAAGCCAGCGCTTCCATGCGTATCGAATAGTTTGCATAGTTTAAATAATCCAGAGTATCTGAATCAGCAAAACATGGGCAACATGCCAGCTTTGCAGATCACTTTGTTTGGGCAGCCAGAGCAGCTTTCTTATGGTAAAGAACTAGTAGGGATATTTGAAGAAAAGGGCCTGCTACGCATTCACCAGCACACAGATGCTCTTTCTGTAACCGAAAATGAAAAAAAAATTACCGAGGCCCAAAATAGCGAAATTCCCCAAGCCTATTTTCGCCTTGACTTAGAAGATAGCAGGGGCATAAAGCATGTTGCCTATATTCTGCCAAGCCGAGGAAAGCTAGCCTTAGATGAAGCAAGGCAGTTTAAGGCTCCTGTAATTCTCTTTGATTATGCCCAGTGCTATAAAACTTCGAATCTGCTTTGTTTCTCTGTGAGTGAAGATTACAGCGACCTCCAAGATGATAGTGAAGCGTCTTCTTATACAACAGAAAAAAAAAGAGCGAGAATTGCCAAAAAGAAGGCAAAGGAAACTTTTCTAGCCTTAAGCATGGCTGGGCTTTGTGAAAGCTTAGGCAAGCGCATGGTTCTAGCTAGCGATAGGCCAGCGCTTATCATGCTTAGGCTGATGAGTATGCTGGCTAACCAAGCAGTACATCTTGCTGACAAAGGCGGAGTGAGCGCCGAAGATATTGATGCGGCTGTAACCTTAGGCTTGAATTATCCTGTGGGCCTCTTACAATGGATAGATGATTTTGGCGCTATGAAACTTTTTAGCCTGCTATCATCGATGTTTGAATATTACCCAGCTTGGCGCTATAAGCCTGCTTTGCTTCTTGCTATGAAGGCCAAGCGTGGTGAATTTTTCATAGGTAACAAAACGAGCAAAACGAGCAAAAAGAGCAAAAAATCAAAAATATAAAATATATTCAACAAAATATTGAGGACTACCGGGCATGGAAGAAACTACAAGCATGGATAAAAGTAGACATATAAATTCGGCTGATGCTTTAGCTAAAGAAGTAAGCAAAGCCATGTTTGAAAAGGATAAGGCCTCGAAACATTTAGGCATGAAGATTGTAAAAGTCTCTGCTGGCTATGCCAGGCTATCTTTTAAAATAGAAGAATATATGTTGAACGGCCATGGCATTTGCCATGGTGGTTATCTTTACTCCTTAGCAGACTCTGCGTTTGCCTTTGCTTCAAATTCATATAATATCGTAGCCGTAGCGTATGGTTGCGATATACTCTATACGCAGCCGGGAAAAAAAGATATGCTTTGTATAGCTGAAGCTAAACAGTTACATATTCGTGGTCGTAATGGTGTGTTCGATGTTTGTATTAAAACAGAACAAGGCCTTGTGTTAGCCTACTTTCGCGGGAAGGCAAGATATCTGAAACATAGGAAAATACTTGAAAATTTGGACTCTTCTTTGCCAGAGGAAGCATGAGCTAGGCCGCGTAAAAAGAATTATATTTATATAAACTAAGCGAGTGCTGCGATGCAAAGGCATCAGCAAACCCGGAGGCTGTGGGGCTTTATAACAAAAAAAAATAAGAACAAGGCTGGGCCAAGAATAAAAATAAGCTAACAACAATAAAAATATGATAAGCTAAGAAACGAGCTAGGGCATGCTGTGGAAAAAAGAAATTTTTATGAGCCTATAGAAGTGGCTTCACGTGATGAGATAGAAGCCTTGCAATATGCAAGGCTGAAAATAGTCTTACAAAAAGTGTATGAGCATGTGCCGTTTTACAAAAAGCATTTTGATGCCCATGGCGTGCATCCGGATGATTTTAAGCATCTAGAAGATATCCAAAAATTCCCGTTTACTGAAAAACAGCATCTTCGTGAAAACTATCCTTTTGGGCTTTTTGCCGAGCCAAGAGAGAAAATTTTGCGAGTGCATGCCTCGAGTGGAACTACGGGCAAGCCCACTGTAGTGGGGTATACGAAAAACGACATCGAAAACTGGGCAAAAGTAGTAGCCAGATCGATATATGCCTCTGGTGGCAGGCCAGGAGATATATTGCAAGTATCGTATGGTTATGGGCTTTTTACTGGTGGCCTAGGGGCGCATTACGGCGCTGAAAAATTAGGCTGTACGGTTATTCCTATTTCCGGCGGTAATACCGAAAAGCAACTTCAGCTTATCAACGACTTTAAGCCAGACATTATTATGGTTACGCCTTCGTATATGCTTAACTTGTTAGAGCATATGCAGGCCAAAGGCATGGATGCGAAAAACTGTAGCTTGCGCATTGGCATTTTCGGGGCAGAGCCTTGGACGAACGAAGTCCGCAAGTATATTCAGAAAGAATTGAACATGCAGGCCACCGATATTTATGGGCTTTCCGAAATTATTGGCCCCGGCGTCGCCAATGAATGCTTTGAAGACTTAGGTGACTTGTATGTTTGGGAAGACCACTTCTATCCAGAAATAATAGAGAGCAAAACCTTGAAAGTTTTGCCCGAAAACATGCCCGGTGAGCTGGTATTTTCCTCGCTTACCAAAGAAGCCATGCCGCTTATTCGTTTTCGCACGAAAGATTTAAGCTGTTTAATGCCAGGCCGCGTTAGGAGTATGCGCCGAATGCAGAAAATACTGGGGCGGAATGATGACATGCTTATCATTCGTGGTGTCAATGTTTTTCCTTCGCAAATTGAAGAAATTATTTTCTCCTTTCATGAACTAGCGCCTCTTTACCAGCTAGAAGTTGATAAAAGTGAATCCTTGAATAAACTTGTTGTTCATATTGAAATGAAAGCTTCGCATGCTAAGGCAATTTTGGGGCAGCCCCAGAAACAGCAGGCATTAAGCGAAAGAATTCGAAGAAGAATTAAAGAACGTGTTGGCATTAACGTAGAATTGCATTTTCATGAAAGCGCCGGAATAGAACGGTCTATTGGAAAAGCTAAACGGATTATTGAAAAGAAAAATGTATAACAAAAATAACTTTATAGCTGCTTCAAAAAATAAGGCAGATACCAAAGAATGATGGCAGAACCTAGGCCCTTAAAAATATCTAGCGAAGTAGCCTTAAGAGAATATATTCTTAGGAAACTTAATCTTAATTCGTTGATTATGACAATCTTTGGCGATATCGTTCTTCCAAGAGGAGGCATTATTTGGCTGGCCGCCTTGGTGAAATTGCTTGAGCCGCTTGGGTTCACAGAAAATCTTGTGCGTATATGCATGTTTCGGCTAACGAAAGCTAAGTGGTTTGTCAGCCATAAGATAGGGCAAAAAAGTTATTATTATCTAGACGAGGCTAGGCGCGATGAATTTTATAGAGCTTACGATATTGTTTATAAGAATAAAGTCATGACGCATATTGATATGAACGAAACTTTCGCCTTTGTGTTTACTTGGAAACTCTCTAGCAAAGAAAAAAAAACTTTTGAAAGAATAGCTTTAAAGAATGGTTCTATAAAAATTTCTAGCGATATTTTTATTTACCATAGCCATGAACTTGTTTTACTCCAGCAGAGTTTTTCCCAAAACCTTATTCTTTGCGAAGCAAAACTTTCTACTAAAAAAGACATGCAATTAATGCGCTCATGCATCAAGGAGAATGTGCATATCAAAAAACAAATTAAAGAGTACTACGATTTCATTGACTTCTTTCGGCCAATATTAAGGTATGTAGCAGAAGAGAAATATAGCTCATCTAAAGTGCTGAAGTTTATGGTGAGGGTTATTAGCTTAGATGCCTATAGAAGGCTTGTTCTTGCAGCTGTGAAACTGCCCCCTAAACTGCTGCCCAGCGAATGGCCTGATAGGCTTTGCAGAAACTTATTGATAAATATTTATGATAGTGTTAAAATAGAATCGGATCTTGCTATTCAAAAACTTGTGGAAACAGACGATGCTTTTCTCCCCGGAGATTTTTCAAATATAGGCTTTTCTAATTCTAAAAGCTTGGCCGCTGAGCTAAGCCTTCATGCTATGCGCCCCAGCTCATTACCAGCAAAACGTAACTACAAACAATGATACCTGTAAACGATGAATGACCTCTTACTAAAAGAAAGCCATGGGAAAGTGCTGCTGATTAGATTAAACAGGCCCTATCAAAAAAATGCACTCTCTACGGCGCTGATGCAAGAACTTTGCGGCTTGCTGGCAGCAGCCGATGGCGATGACTTGATTGCCGCGGTTGTGCTAACTGGCGGGGATAATTTTTTTTCGGCCGGAGCGGATATTCAGGAAATGCATGATATGGATTTCTCGACAGCCTTCAAACAAAATTATATTACGGCTGCATGGAAAGACTTACATGCTTTTCGAAAGCCCTTAATAGCCGCCGTGGCCGGCTATGCGCTTGGCGGGGGCTGCGAGCTTGCCATGATATGCGATATCATTCTTGCCGAGCCAAATACCAGCTTTGGCCAGCCAGAAATCCGCTTAGGACTTATGCCCGGCGGCGGCGGAACGCAGCGGCTTACGCGGCTTGTCGGAAAATCGATGGCTATGGAAATTTGCCTTGCTGGACGTCTGCTTACGGCAGAAGAAGCGCTTAGCTGGGGGCTTGTTTCTCGCATGGTAGCTAAAGAAGATTTACTTACCAAGGCAATAGAGTTAGGGCAGAAAATTTCACAGTTCTCGGCTCCTGCCATAGCCCTTATTAAAGAGGCTATTAATAAGGCTTATGAATTGCCCTTAACACAAGCCTGTGAATTGGAGCGGCGCATGTTTCATGCTGCCTTGGCTCTGCAAGATTCACGGGAAGGAAGAAAGGCTTTCATAGAAAAACGAAAGCCTCGTTTTCTTGATTCCTAACAAACGGTTTAAAATTTAAACAATCATTTCAAAACTAATGGAGAAGATGAAGATGAAAAAATTACAAAAAAAACTATTTTACGCACTGGCGTTGAAACAAATATTTAGGTTTAGCTTATGTTTAGCTTTAAGTCTAAGTTTCGTAATACAGCATTCATGGGCTGAAGGTAAAGAAACTCTTAAAATAGGTGCTATTCTTTCGGTAACTGGCCCAGCCTCGTTTCTAGGCGACCCAGAATTGAAAACGCTAGAGTACTATACGAAAAAAATTAACGACCAAGGTGGTATCGATGGTAGAACCATTGAGCTTATCGCCTACGATAGCGGCGGAAGTCCCAAGAAAGCTCTTACCTTTATAAAACGGCTTATCAGCCAAGATGAAGTGCATGTACTTATTGGACCCTCCACCACAGGCGAATCGTTAGCGATTTCTGATGAAGTGGAAGCTGCAGGCCTGCCGATGATATCCTTAGCAGGCGCCGTGGTTGTAACCGATCCTGTAAAACCGTATATATTTAAAACCCCACCAACAGATAAAATGGTCTGCGTTAAGTTGTTTGAGCATTTTCAAAAAAGAGGCTACTCGAATATAGCGATGATATCGGGTACGGGCGGCTTTGGAAAATCGATGCAACAACAATGTTTAAATTTAACAGCTGCTTTCGGGTTGAAAGTCTTAGCCAATGAAACCTACGATTCTAAAGATACTGATATGTCTGCCCAGCTGACAAAAATAAAGAATACGGCTGGCGTACAGGCTGTGCTGAACCCCGGCTTCGGACAAGGCCCAGCCATTGTTACAAAAAATTATAGAGATTTGGCTTTGCCTTTTCCTTTCTATCAATCTCATGGAGTGGCTTCAAAGAATTTCATTAAACTTACGGCTGCTGCCGGCGAGGGCGTGTTTGTTGTTGGCCCGCCACTCTTGGTTGTCGATAAGCTTGATGACAGCCATCCTTTGAAGAACGTTTCGAAAAACTATAAAGATGATTACGAATCTGCTTACAGCGGCTTAGATGTTTCTAGTTTTGGCGGTCATGCTTACGATGCTTTTCATCTTGTTCTAGAGGCAGTGCGTGCTAAAAATTCTATAAAATCTAAAGATATTCGTGATGGCTTAGAAGAGATTAAAGGCTTTGTTGGACCAGATGGTGTCTTCAATTTTTCTGCAAGCGATCACTTAGGCTTAAATTATAAAACTAGCTTTCTTATTCTACGTATTGAAAATGGCGATTGGACCATAGTTAAATAAGCTAATCAGATATTTTTAATAAGCAATAAGCAATAGAGTAGGTCTTGCGCTATTGCTTATTGCTTATTGCTTATTGC
>JAUXHF010000252.1 GCA_030621685.1 Spirochaetota bacterium | reverse complement strand
ACTATCTTAGTAGTTTTATTACGGAATACTTGAATAGCGAAATAAGGAATTTAAATCAAAGGAAAATATCTCGTGTTATCCAAGAATTGGCAGAGACTAAAATTAGGCTGCTAGCAGCGGATATTAACCGCTCGGATGCTTTTTTTAATGAGCATGAAAATGTTATCCAGTTTGGTTTGCTTGCCATAAGAGGCCTGGGCGAGGAGACAGCTATAAGTATTGTTAAAGAACGTAAACGTAATGGAGCCTTCCGTAGCCTATCAGACTTCCTCTTCCGATGTAAGGAGGAGGGTAGGTTTAATAAGCAAGTTATCGAAGCACTTCTTAAGGCCGGTTGTTTCGATGAGCTGTATGAGAAAGTTTCAAAGTTAGGAGTGGCTATAAAAACAGATCAACTTTTTTCGCTGTACCCTAACTTAGCTGAAGTGCTGGAAGAAGAACAACGTTTACATCGCGGGGGGCAAATAAGTTTTTTTCAAATTAATAAAAAAACAACTGATGGAGCGAGCGAAAGAATAAGCGTAGAACGGAAAATATTTGAACAGATAAAGCCGGTGCATGGGGGAAATGAGGAACTCAAAAAAATGGAATCTGCGGCTTTAGGCTATCTTTTCCGCCACGATCTAGCGGCTCCGTATCGGGAATATTTCTTTCAGATTGGCAGCTTAGATGTTCAAAAAAGTGATAGCTGGAGAGAACACATGAAGGCTCGCTTAGCAGGAATTTTAGAAGACTTGCAGGTTAGAAAAACAAAACGAGGTGATGAGATAGCTATCTTAAAACTTCATAATGGAATAAAGTCTTTGGAAGTGGTATGTTACACAAAGCTTTGGAATTCTTTGAAACAGAGTATGGAAGCAGCTAAGCATGCTAAGGCTGGTTTAGCTAGAACATTGGAACATGGCAGCCTTGTGTTTGCAGAAATTGTCTTAAAGAAAAACAGAAGAGAGATAGACGGCGAATATAGCCTTCTTGCCAATACTATTAAGATACTCAATAAAAAAGAGCTTATGGCCATGGCGAAACTAGGAAAATCTTCTAAGGCAAGTAAGTTACTTATTCAGTTTAAACATAAGAGCCAGCTTCATCCTGATACTCTTCAAGAAATAAAAACTCTTTTAGAAAAGGCAGAAAAAGGGGTTGTGAAAGTGCATCTGCGATTTAAAGATGACTTGCAAGATAGAGTTCATATCTTGGATGAAAAATATGCTGTTGCTATGAGCATGAATCTTAAAAAAACGCTTAGCGAAAAAAGCTTTATAGATCGTGTTCAATTCTTAGAGTAGCTTTAAAGAAGAATTTTTTGGAAGAATTTTTTATAGCAACACTTAGAGCAGCCTTAAAGAGGAACTCCTAGGTCAATTTTAGTTTCCTGTATTTCGTTTTTTTGACGATAGGCTAGGTCAATTTTTTCTAGCAGCACTTCTTTGGTATAAGGTTTCTGTAAGTAATCAAAGAAGCCATGCTGGAAAATATTTCCAATAAATTCTTTTTCACCGTGAGCGGTAAAGGCAATAATAGGAATCTTGTCATTTATATCTTTGAATAGCTGGAAGAGTTTCAGTCCGCTTATATCGGGTAAGGAAATATCCATAAGTACAAGGTCAATGTTCTCGTTTTTTTCGCGAAAGATATCTAAAGCTGTCTCGCCGTTGGCAGAAAGCTCTAAGTGGATAGACAAATGATCTTGAAGTGTTTTTTCAATAGTTTTTCGACCAATAGCTTCATCATCAATAATGAGTATACGCCTTAAGGGATAAGGCGTTTTAGTATGAGCGTTGGTTTTAGTTTTTTTTGTTAGCATGGAATTCATGCTTGCTTTGCCTAAACTGGGAGCGCTGCTTAGAAGGCAGCTTATAGTATCTGTTTGTGTAGCATTTGTTTGCATAGTAGTAGGCGGCTGTTTATTTATTTTATTTTGCTTAAAGCTATACGTATTCTCGAGGATCTTTGAAGGATGTAGTTGCAGCGGAATATCAATGAGGAGGGCAGGCCATTCATTTTCTTCAATATGGCAGCTTCCGTGTAAGCGCTCGATATTATCACGAATAAGCGCTAAGTTATGAGCATCTACGATGGCAGAGGCATGGGTTGCCTTCATGGCATGAAGCAAGCGCAGCTCTGCCTTTAAGCTACTGCCTTTAATGGTTAAAGAGAAAACAATAAGGCCTTTTTCTTGCTTTCGACATGTATTGATAAGCAAGTAGCTAAAGGTCTGTAAGATAAGCCGTTCATCGGCTAATGCCATTTGCTGCAGTGAGCTGTCTTGTTTTATTTCTACGCTTATCGCTTTGTTTTTGGTGATGTTGTGAAGCGTCATTTCTAAGCTCTTGATGAGAATAGGAAACGAGACTTCAGTGATATTGGATTTTTCACTGCTGGTATAAACTCGGGATATCTCTAAGACGTTGTTGAGTAAGCCAAGCAGGCGATGGCCACTATCATGAATAATGTTTAATTCCTCGAACTGCTCTTTGCTAAGTGTATTTTTTTCTTCTAGCATAACTCTAGATAAGTTAATGACTGCATTTAAGGGGGTGCGCATTTCATGATTAATAGTGGAATAGAACAAGCTGCTGGTGGCATTGGCGGCTTCGGCTGAAAGTTTAGCACGATTAAGCCCTTCCTCCATTTCTCTTCGCTGCGAAATATCAACGGCTACAATTCTGTAAAGTTCTTTCTGGCTTACAAGCGATGAATTTTCGAAATCTGTAAAGGTTTTCCTGATGCAGGTAAGGTATAAAAGACAAAAAATCTTTTTCCCGGTATGGCTTATCAAGAAACTTTCTACTTGAGAGCTACAG
>JAUXHF010000372.1 GCA_030621685.1 Spirochaetota bacterium | reverse complement strand
CAGGTTAATAACAATATCATAATTTTCGCCTTGCAGGGCTAGCTTTTTGACGAGTTCGGCAATTCGCTCGCTGCCATTTCTGTGATGGCTAGAGGTCATGACAAAGTTTTGCTGTAAATGATAAGCTACGCTAGAATGTTTTTCTGCTTGCTGAAGAGCGTGGCTGATTTCGATGTCATCGGCGGCTATCACAAGCCTATCGAAGAGCTTTTGTTTTAAGAGTAGCAAAGCGTTTTCGTAAGAAAGGGCAATAAGCGGCTTGTTGGCGAAAACCTCTTGGATGAGTTTTTTCGGCAACCGTGATGACTTAAGCCTAGCGGGGATTACAGCAAGCACTTTCATAGTCTTATTGTACTACGAGCTATGCTCTAAAAGCGTAGATTGTTTTGTAAGCGAGTGAAAAGAAAAAAAAGAAAATAGAGAGGTTTATGTGTTATGAAAATCAGCATGCAAATACAATATTTGATGTTTTAGGAAAACTGTGATTTCATTTTTTAAGCAGCGAGGAAGCCTGTCCTCTCCGGCGAGCTTGCCGAGTTTTCTAGCATCGCAGTATCGCAGCATTGCCCGTAGCGATGTTTTTTCTTTTTGAGGGGACTATAATACTATTCTTTTTGCTCCCTCGCCCCCTTTTTGCTAGGGCAGAGGCAAAAAAGCTTTTTAAGAAGTGCTGAGATTTTGCCTAAAATAGTGTTTTTATGCTAAAATTATAAAAACATGTAAAATATTTTATATATGATTATATAAATTAAATGTCCCAAATATGAAAAAAGAAGATATTAAGCAACGTCTAAAAACTCATTCAATTTATAGTGAAAGAAGTTCTTCAATTAGCAGTGTATTTGCATCATCAATCGCACCAAGTGACACATACGATGAAGCATTAATGAATGAAGCATTAGTTTATTTAGGGCAAAATCCACATGAAGATCTAAAATGTGTTTTTTGTAAGAATGAAGCAGCAATTTGGAATCATCTAGTTAGTCTTGTTAAGGATGGAGAATTACGAGGTTACGGACACCAAATTGGTAATCTTGTTCCTTGTTGTAAACAATGTAGTGAGAAAAAGAGCGGCAAAGAATTTAAAAAATTTATTAATGAATATGATAAGGTTGATGGAAATAAAAATGATTTAATTGCTTTATTAAGCAA
>JAUXHF010000031.1 GCA_030621685.1 Spirochaetota bacterium | reverse complement strand
CGAGAGCCATACGAGACTCCCAATAAATTTATTTTTTGATGATACCCCTGCCTTAGGCTCATAAGCGAGCTTAGCTCTAAAAGATCTTCAGCTAACTGGCTTGTGGAATAACTAGAAATAGAAATGCCTAAGCTTTGAAGATCGCTAAAACATTGCCAAAGAAATTCCCGATACAAAGTTATGCTTTCATTTTGTAGGAGCGGCACATTTTTAGAAACAAGCTTATTTTGTTTTTGCTGATATTGGTGAAAACTGTTTTGGCAGGTTAAGGGTGCTGTGCTAAGCCCTGTGCCACGGGGGTCGTAAATGATAATATCGCCTATTGGAACTTGAGCTTGAGCTTGCTCGGCAAGCCAGTTTTTCCAAAACGAGAACGTGTCGCCATGTATGCCGGCGCCTTGCCCTGGCCCGCCGCTTAAAAAAAATGTTGGGGCTGCTGGGGCTGTTGGAGCTGCATCTGGCTTCTTCGGCTCACTGCTTACTTTGCTAGCGAGTTTCTTTTTTGAGGTTTTTTTCGTAGGCGTATTTTTATTTTGCTGTAACCAAATACCGCGTATCTTTTGGGGGTTAGAGCTAGAGTTAGAGTTAGAGCTAGGGTCTTGTTCTACGTAGCTTTGAAAACTTGGCGTAGAAGGAGTGTAACTAAAACAGATAAGCTTCATCTGTTTTGCTAGCATGGGGCTTAGTAGTTCTTTTTTATTAAACCAGCAAGCCTCGCTTTCTAGCTTGGCCTTTCCTTGCTGGGCTAAAAGGGTTTTTTTCTGCAGGCTGCTACACGATACAAGCCCAAGTAAGAGTCCCAATAGACAAAACAGTGCAAGGGGGAGGGGGAAAATGAGGGCTGCTTTCACTTGGCAAAATTGGAGAAGCGATGCCAAGCATTTTTTAAGAGGCTTCTTTCTTTGAGTGGGAGTATACATTTGAATGGGATTTTTCTACATACATATTCTTCACAGCGGTTTTTGTATTTGAGGCTTAGGCTTAGGCGAAGTTTTTGGGGGCATAAGCTGCTGTCTCGAAGAAGCAGATTTTGTTTTAGGCTTACTGTTTTTACTTCCCGGCGGTCTGCTGGCAAGCTTTCTTTTTTTTGGCCAAGGTACTTTTGCTGAAGGTGTGCTAGAGGCAGCTTCATTAAGATGCCGTTTTTGGTCATCAAAAAATATATGGGGTTTGAATACGTCTAAAATAGATTTCTTATCTTTATTGCCTAAGAAAAAAGCACAGTTAATGGGGACTTGCCATTCTCTTAAGGTGCGAATAACTCGCTCCTGGGCTGGTCCGCTACGAGAGGTTACAATAGCTAGCTTAATGGGTCTTTTGTGGATTTCATAATTTTTTTGCATTAAGGCTATGCTACGAATGAAGCGGGCAAAAGGACCATCTGGAAGTTTTTTAGCAGCATTTTCCAATTCATGTTTCAAGAAACCGTGCATGTGCTTAGCCTTGTATATCCGCTCACTTGCTTCAGAGAAAATAACCCCATCGCAATCTAAGGCGATGCGAATGGAGCCGCTACTCTTTTGTTTGGATAGGGTTGAATGGGGAGGGCTATAAAGCATAGCAGCTGGAATGTTATTGTTTACCGCCTCGGCTACATCGTGGGCTTCCCGAGAAAGAAAGAGGTCTACTTTAAAGGCTTTCAAGTATCCGCTACGGGTATCACCGCCTAAGAAGGCGGCTTTTTTAATATCTAATTTATATTTTTCAATAGATTTGAAAATACGAATGCCGGCTTCAGCTCGATTGCGAGAAACAATGATGACTTCAATAAGCCTGTGCTTTTCGTAAAAATTTTCCTTGCTGCCAGCCGAGGTTGGTTTTTTTTTAGGCTTTGCCTCTCCTTTTTTTTGGGGCATGTTCTGGCTGTTTTTTGAGCTTTCAAGATACTTTCTTTCTAAGTATTTTTGGTTTAACTCTAGGAAAGCCTTGACGAGTGGAAAGGCAGTTCCCGGCTTTAGAATCTTATTCTCGTTTTTTATTTGATAACGATAATAGGCCTCGTCACCTTTTTTTTCGTAAATGCTATTTTCTTCTTCAAGTTCAAAAAGCGCCCGAGAAGAAATAGCAAGTGTTAATTTTTCATTGAGGTTTTTTAGCTTTGACATGTCTTGCTCCGGTAATTCAAAGGTGCTTAAGTTTGTATATCTAGCTGAAAACAAGTATAGCAACACGTAAGACAGCGATATTTTTTCGTTCTTTTCTTGAAAAGAAACAAGAAAGTATATTTAATTTAACAGAAAATTAAAGTAAGTATAAAGTAAATATAAGTTTATTTTTAATAAAAACTCTTAAAACTTTAATGTAACGTTATGAAAAGAGAAAGGTTATTTAGAGAGCGTATTTGGAGGGGCTAATTTGGGGGCTAATTTGGGGCTAAAAAAGTTAACGGATTTTCAAAGAGGCTATGGCCAGGAGGGCTAAAATAATACCGACAATCCAAAACCTAGCAATAATCTTACTTTCGCTCATACCAAGAATTTCAAAATGATGATGAACGGGTGCCATTTTGAAAATACGTTTTTTCTTTAATTTATACCAGCTAACTTGTAAAATAACCGAGCCGGCTTCTGCAACAAAAATCCCCCCGGCTATAAGTAAAATAAGCTCGGCTTTCAAAGACAAAGCGGCAAAGCCGATAACGGCGCCTAAAGCCAAAGAGCCAGTGTCGCCCATGAATATCTGTGCTGGATGAGCGTTATACCAAAGAAAGCCTAGGCATGCCCCTGCCAAAGCACTCAAGAAAACGGTGAGTTCTCCAAGATCTTGAATAAAGGGAATGCGCAAATAATCAGCAATTATTTTATGTCCAGAAAGATAGCTGAAAATAACAAAAGTAATAATTACAAAAAATGAGAGTCCCACGGCTAAGCCGTCAAGGCCATCGCTAAGGTTAACGGCATTGGTGCTAGCCACCATAACAAAAACGGCAAAAAACCAGTACAGCCAGCCAAAGTCAACAAATAAATCTTTACTAAAAGGGATCATGACTTGTGTGTGGCTTAGCAAAATCTCGCCGCCGTCTTGGAAGAGAAGAAAAGTATCACGAATATTCAACAAGAGAAAACAAATAAGCGCAGAGAGTGTTATTTGAAGACCGAGTTTTAATTTAAGCGGCAAGCCTCTACTTTTTTTCTCGCCGCGGAGTTTTGCTAAATCATCGAAAAGCCCCAGCAAGGAAAAACTAAAAAACGTAAACAAACCTAGTAGAAGGTAATGGTTAAGCCAATTGCCGCTGAATGCCAAGGCAATAAACAGACCAAAAAAAATAACAATACCGCCCATGCTGGTAGTCTGCGCTTTCTGGCGATGGTTTTCTGGTAGGAATTTACGGATGACTCCGTTTTGAGCGCCTACGTATTGAATAAAGTATTTCCCAAACACTATTACCACAAGCATAGCGATGAGCGCCGCTGTTATGGAACGAAACGTTATATATCGGAAGATGTTAAAACTGCTGACAAATGTTGAAAGCGGATATAAAAGGTGATAGAGCATGGTTATTGCCTGCGAATTAATTAATTGAATACTAAATTAAGCTGTTAAATAGCTATAAAGCATGTATTAATGGCTATGAATTGAGCGAGTAGTTAAAGCAGCTGGGATTTGAAGCTAAATTTTTCAAGCATATGTTGGTTATCGGCATTTCTAATTGATTTTAAAGGATGAAGGTTTTTATTTAGGTTTTCTTGGCTTAGCTCTTAGCTTGTTTCCTAGGTGCTGGATGAGTTTTTGTATAGGCGTATCAAATTGCATTCCCAAAGATGCCTTAAAAAACAGTAAACTTCTGCTATCTAAACTTAAGGGGAGTTTTTGTAAAATATATTTTTCTAAGCTGGCTATATGGCTAAAAGTTAAAATTTCTGGGGTATTGCTGGGCTTCTTTGTTTCCTTGCTTTGTTGTTTTAGTAGGCTTTGTAATTTCTCTGCGGCTTTTGCCATATTTTTTCCACAAAAAAAGAAGCTTAAGGGCATGGGAGCTATTTGCGCCATGGCCAAAAATAAGGGGGCTAGCTGGCGGTGGAGGCGCTGGCTGGCATGGCCTAATTCTAACATATCGCCTAAGATATAAAAAATTTTTCTGGGTAAATTTTGTAGGGGGATATCTCCTTTCAAGAACAGCTTTTCAAGAAAGAGCAGGGCTGCCTTCATGGAGGCAGGACTAGCATTATAGGCATCGTGTATAATGAGAGGCTTGGCATACACTTGCTGAAAACGCCTAGCTTGTGCTTGGAAGTTTTTCACGAATTTTTCTAAGGGAAAAGCTGGCAAAGAACGGACGAGCCCAGCGCTAGCAGCTAGGTTTTTGCGTTTTTCTTCTTTGGAGTTTATTTGGCTGAGTAAGTAAGCGCTTAAGGTTCTAGTTTGCTGAAAGAGCTGGGCGTAAGGCGGCGCCGCTCCCAACATGCTAAGAGATTTCCCTTGATACGAGAACTTGGTTTTCAAAAGAAATTTTTCGCTATCAAAGTAAGGACTAACGGTAATGGTAGCGGCTTGCCTTGGCTTTGTTTGCGATGATAAAGAACAAGGGTGTATAGTAAGCAATCTTGCTTGTTTTCGGATATATTTTTCTGCGCTAGAATGAAAATTTTTGCCGAGAAATAAGCAGCCACCTTTTCGCTGGTAATGCATAATTTCGGCCTTAGATTCTGCAATATGCCTTAGGCTGCCAAGCCTGCCAAGGTGTGCTTCGCTGACATTTAAGATGACGGTGGTATGCGGCCTAATCAGGCGGCTAAGCTGTTTTATTTCGCCGCGTGCGTTCATGCCAAGCTCAAAGATGGCAAAAGCAAAGACTTTAGACATGCTAAGAATATCTAAGCTTATTCCAAGTAGGTTATTGTGGTTGCCTTGAGTGGCGAATACGGCTAGGGGCAGCCTCTTTTTATTGATAGGCTTTGATGTTGTCTCTGCTTTTAAATTGAAAGTTGTGGCGGTTGATTTAACAGGACGACTACCAGGCGCGGGCATGTCAAGACTGCTTTTTAAGGCGAGCTGAAGCCATTCTTTAAGCGAAGTTTTTCCTACGCTGCCGGTAAGCGCTACTAGGTTAGCTGGGAAGCCATAGGCTTGCTTGCTTAGGGTTTCTATTTGTCGCAGGCGAAATTGTGCTAGAGCGAAAAGTGCTCGGGGCATGGAGTTTACGGCAATCCATGAAAGCGGGTTTCTTTTTTCTTTAGCAGCTGTTTGTTCCAGCTTGGTTAGTACGTTTAATCGTGTTTGGCAGGCTTGAATACTTAGCAAGATAAGTGAGGCGCCGCTAGCCACCGCTTCGGCTAAGAAATCTGCGCCGTGAACTCGCTTGCCGGCTAAGGCGATAAAAAGCCAGTTATGATGGCTATATGTATAGTGTTTATCGTTGTTATCATTTTTTTTTCTGCTACGAGGGAATCCCTTGCTATGTAGGCTTACGCCATAGATGAGGCCTCTGTTGTTAGGGCCTTCGGGGTTGGCTCTCTTTGGGCTAGATGATTTTGATGGAGTATTTTTTTTTGCATGTGCTAAATGTGCTAAGGAGGAACGCTGGACATTTTTTCCTAGAATTTGAAAGATCTGCTGGGGTGATAATTTTGGGATTTCGGGGTTCATGCTTTCCGCGACTTAAGTGCCATGTTCAGTATTTCTTTTTCATCAAAATCTTTTTTGCCAGAGGCTGTTTCTTGATACTGTTCATGCCCCTTGCCAGCTACCAATAAAATATCGTTTAGGCTTATGCTGTGGATGGCTTTGAAAATAGCCTGCTCCCGATTCACAATAGTTACGTAGGGTTTTTCTGTAAAGTTGATGGTAGAGCTTTTACTCAAGGCCCTAAGTTCTGCTTTTTTTCCGAGGATACCGGCTTCAATTTCATCAAGAATTTTCTTAGGGTCTTCGCTACGGGGGTTATCAGAGCTAAGGAAAACGCCATCGCTTAAGGCATAGGCAATAGCGCCCATAAGAGGACGTTTTAGAGCATCACGATCGCCGCCGCAACCAAAGAGCGTGTGGAGCTTAGCCTTGCGAAAAAGAGGAAATTTCTTCAAAGACTGCAGGGCTACTAATGTTTCGTAAAGCGCTCCTGGGCTATGGGCAAAATCAATAATGACACAGGGGCTATGGGTCTGTACCCACTGCATGCGTCCGGGTATCGAGAAAGTAGCCAGGCTCTGTTTGCACTGTTCTAATAAGTTAGAGCGTTCTTTGTGGCTGATCTGGCTGAATTTTGCTGAAGTTAATATTTCTAGTAAGACGAGGGCAATATTCTCGCCGTTCATCTGCCCTAGCAAGGGGGTAGTTAACTGGATAAATAACTCGGGAAATAACTGGGGGAAAACTGGCTTGGCTGAGTTTAATGTGTCGGCATTATTTTTAAATAGGCGTAACCATGATTGTGTGGGGGAGGCTGCTAGGTTCTTGGCCGAGGCCGAAGCGTTAAATGTATCGGCTGAAACAGAAAGCGGCCTTGGCATGAAATTTTGGAGTTCTAATTTAAAACTATAAAGCTGATGGCTGCTAAGGTTTTTTCGAAAAACCTTAGCAGCTTCCTCGGCATCTTGGGGAAGAAAAATCTGCTTAAGTTCATTTTTCAGTAAAGCGCTGTAAGGCAAAGTGCTTTCCAGCCAAAAGGATTGAAGGTTTTTCGTAGGCGTAGCCAGCTTGCCCAGCTTTGACAAAGCCCAGCTGTTATGCAAGGTGCGTAGCGAGATGAGAGCCTGCTTGTTTTTTTTTTCACTTTGTTTTAAGAGTGAAAACAGTTTGAACTTCGAAAGAAAATACTGTTGCATGTTCTTATGAAAATCAAGATGGTCGCTACTAAGATTGGTAAGCAAAGCGCTATCGAGGTGGATGCTAGAAAGCCTGCCTAACGCTAAGCCTTCCGATGAAGCTTCAAGGATAACGGTTTCTACGCCAAGATCTCGCATGCTAGCTAGGCTTGTGTGTAAGTCTATGGCATGTGGTGTCGTATTTTTGCTTATCTGTGTTAAGCTGCCTTCCTTGCTGGTTGTAGAGCGCTGCAGTATGGTGCTGATGATTCCTGTTGCATGGCCACTTTGTTTATAAAAATGTTCGAATAGAAAAGCTAAGGAGGTCTTGCCGTTGCTGCCGGTAATGGCAATGAGTTTCATGTCTTTGCTGGGATGTCGATAAAATGCCGCAGCTAAGGCGCTTACTTTCTTAGCCAATTGCTCTACAAAGAGCAATTTATGCTGGTGGGCTTTGCTTACACTTTGTTTTATTTGTATTGCTTGGCTGGAATCAACAAGGATCAGCCCTGCTTTGCGCTGCACGGAAGCTGGGCTTAGGTATTGGCTGGCTTTATGTTTTTGGCCATCTAAGGCAACAAGTATGTCGCCTGTTTGCGTCTTACGGCTATCGTGGCGGAGTTTAGCTTTCTTATTTGCTGCTTGTATGAAATGCCTTTGTAGTTTGCCAGAAAGCGGCATGGCAAGAGTATCTGCTAGCTGGGACAGATACTCTTGCTGAGTATCAAGGTAGGTCATAGCTTCTTCTTGGCTTGCATGGGAAATTGTGATTTTTTGTTCATCGAAGCAGCTTGGGCTTCATAACAGGAAGGAGGTCATGCTAAAGATTGAAAACTCGAATTTTGTTTTTTTCTTGGGGCGGTGTTTGCTTATTAAACTATTTTTTTTGTAGATCCTGTTGTACATCATACGTAAATTGTACTATAGGCACATCTTTTATTTTAATGCGTAGCCAATTTTCAGAGAATTCACTGTTTTGGGAAGAGGAAAGCGAGTGTTCCGTGATTTTTTCAGTTAAAGTTTTTTTTTGTAGTAGGATTTTCTCATAGTTTTTTTGTGCTTTGCTATAGTCGCGGAGGGCGAGCTGCCTTTGTGTCTCTGCATATCCAACAAGGATAAAGAGCAAGGCTAGGCAGAAAATGCCAAAAATAACATATGATTGCTGAAGGTTAGGGATGCTTAATTTGAATAGTTTCATAGGAGTATTTGTTTTCTTGGGTAGCTTACATATAATGGCTTAAATAGAGTGCTTGTATGGAGTTTGATGTGTTTTTATAGCGCTCTCTGATAAAATAGCAGCAGAGTTATGCTGGAGGGTGCGAAGTTTCGCGCTTCTTGCTGCTTTGTTGCTGAGGCATTCTGCATGGCTTGGTTTTACGGTTTTTTTATTAACAAGGCTGTATATCCTTGTATTTTGATTCTCTGTTGGTTGTTGTTTTGCGTACTTATTATAATTTTCGTTTTTTCTTACATGTTGCTTGAATGTTTTTTTAACAATTCTATCTTCTAAAGAATGATAGGAGATAACACAAAGCCTTCCGCCAAGAGATAAGCGTTTGGCGCTAGCGAGCAAGGCTGGCTCAATACAGGTTAATTCTTGGTTTACGGTAATGCGCAGGGCCTGAAAGGTTTTCGTGGCAGGATGAATTCTTTTATGCCTAGCGTAACGAGGGGCTGCTTGCCAAAGACATTCGGCTAGCTGCTTTGAACTGCGAAAGGGCATGCTACGCCGTTGTTTCAAAATGGCTGTAGCATAGCGCAAGGCATGTGTTTCTTCTCCAAATTCACTGAAAATCTGGGCAAGTTTTTCTTGGCTACTCTCATTGATAATTTGCTGGGCGTTACGCTGGCTGCCCGGAGCATCTAAGGTCATCAGTAAGGGTTCATCTTTATTGAAGGAAAATCCGTTGCCACTTTCAAAGTAATGATATTTTGATATGCCTAAATCAAAGAGAAAAAAATCGACACGAGTTTTGCCAAGCCCAGCTAAGATGTCGGCTAGGTGCTGCTCTAGGTCGACAAAATTCCCATGGATAATATAAAGTTTGGCCTCCTCAATATAAGAGGCCAGCCTTGCCTTAGTTTTCTGCAGCAAAACCCCATCACGTTCAAAGGCAATAACAGTTTTGCCTTGGCGCAAAAAAGCCTCGCTATGCCCCCCTTCGCCTAAGGTGGCATCTACCACCAGCGAATGCCCAGAGCTTAGCAGGTTTTCTAGAATATACTCTAACAGTACAGGCGTATGGTAAATCGTGGCCACAAAGGCTTTGTTTATAACTAAGCTTTTAACTGATAACTCTTATTTCGCTAGGCTATGCATAGCTAGGAGAAGTCGCTAGGCGGAGAAGTCGTATTGGGCGGCAGGGGCTTGGCGTTAGGGTTAGGCCTAGGCTGTTCAAATTTAAGTATTATAAAGGCGGTAATAATACCAGCGATAAGCCCGCCCCAATGGCTGGAGTACGAAATATTATCTAAACCATTCCCAAAGCCTAGTAAGCCACCTAGTAAAGATTTATAAGAGTAGGCTACGACAACGCCAATAACCATGAGCATTATTTTCTTTCTAATAAACCCCGAGATAGCAAAAAAACTGGTTAAAGAAAACACAAGACCGCTAGCACCTATGTGCAGGCCATCGCTGCCGAAAACCCAGGTAGCAAGCCCGCCCATGCTTACGTTCAAAAACAAGATTGCCCAATATGACTCCTTATAAAATAATACTAAGATGTTTAGCATAACAAAAAGAGGCACAATGTTGCCTAAGAGATGGCGGAAGTTGCTATGCAAAAAAGGAGCAAAGAAAATACCCAATAAGCCTGAAGTATGCCTAGAATGAATTCCGAAAGAGTTCATATTAACGCCCGGTGTTGATGAATCTAAGAAAAACACTAGAATGATGGCCAATATGGGAAAGAGAACCCATGTATAAGACCAGTTCTTTAAAAATCCTTGTTTGGCGGTTGGGGAATTCAAGCTTTGTTTCCTTAAATATCTGCTTGTTATCTATATTGTAGGCTAAGAAGTAAAAAGGATTTTTTTCTATTTTTCTGCTGGATTTTTTGCTTCTTGCTTTTAAATAAAAATGAGAGCAAGTAAGGCGAAAGAAGCATGTACCCATGAATTTTCCAAAAGCCGCCCTGCAGAGAGCGGCTCTTGAAAGCAAGCATAGAATGGAAGGCTTTAGTATTATTTTTAAGCCTTCATCGAGAAGCCATTTAGTAAATTTGAAAAACTGCTTTCATTTGGCGGATTGTCGGTATCGGAAAGGAGTACCTGTTTCCATGCCGTAAGCAAATTTTCGATTACAGCTTTAGCCTCATTCAGCCCGGTTTTTTCTTTCTTCAGGTTTGCCGAGCGTAGCTGTTCTTCTATAAATTCATAAATGGTTTCTAGTTTGTTGCTTACTTCGCCGGCTTCCATGTTCAAAGTCATTCTTAGCTCTACAATAATATCCAAAGCGCGGTGAATATTGCTATTGACTTTATCATAAGAGCTGTAATGCATACTTTCAATGGCTTTATTTATGAAAGCAATGGCTCCTTCGTAAAGCATGATAACAAGCTCCACGCGATTAGCTGTTTGAACTCGATTGTTTGTATAGGTTTCTTGGCAATTGTTATAGCCTGTAGTCATGGCGTTTTCTTTCCGTTTTTAAAGTGATAATACTTGTGATTTCTTTTTACTATCGGATGATAGCGTCTGGCAATAACATTATTTTATTCTTCTAAATTTTGATTTGTTTCTGCGTCAAAAAACTCAAGTTTTTTTTTATAGCTAGCTAGCTTTTTCTCGATAACTGAACTTAGGGCTTTTGCCTGTTCATATATCTTCAGCGAACTTTCAAAATCTTGCTCAGAATTTTGAATAGCCCTGCTATAAGCCTCTAATTTCTCTAGGGCTTGTTCTAAACTAAGGCTGGTGTTAGGAATTTCTTCGCTCTTTCCCGCGGTCATTTTCTCTCGGTCATTTTTTTGAATTTTACAGTAAAACTATGTTTTTTTGTAGAAAGCATAAAACAAATGCGCAATGCTTAAGATGATAGTGCTTATGGGGCATAGAGTACAAGCATATGTTTATATAATAGTGTGTGAATTTAGAAAAAACAAGGAAAAATTTGCAAGGTTTCTGTTACGTAAGCATTTGTTAAAGCGTATAGCCATTATAGTATTGCAGGAGTACAGAATTTTGGTTAAGAGCTATAAGTTTTCGGAGGATTAAATCGTTTACTTCTAATTCTAGGTTATTGGGCGCGATGACAAAAAACAAAGGATGGTTTTTCACAAATTCCAAATAAGGGCTTTCTAACGAGGTGCTACGGGTGGCAATATTTTGCAAGAGGCGATAGTATAAGGTGAGGCTACGTTCTTCGGCTTTGCGTAGTAGTCTTGCAGCTTCGAGGCTTGTTTTTTTTTCAGCCTGAAGAGCCAGTAACAAGGCTGCCAAAACCTCTTCGGCGTTAAGGAATTTTTTTTCGTAATATAAGTTACTGGCTTTCAAATACATTTGGCTGTATGATTTTAGTTTTTGAGCATGCCTGCCGGGGTTCATATTTTTAGCCATGCTTTCTTTTTGGGGGCTGGGGTTATTGCTAGCCTCTGTGGCAAGCGTACTTAGTTTATTGCTGAAATTTTCAGGCTTTTGATGAGGTTTTTGATTAGGCGTTTGATGAGGCTGGCCTACTAAGGTTTCTATATGGCTACTTACGGGGACATACCCTAGGCGTG
>JAUXHF010000071.1 GCA_030621685.1 Spirochaetota bacterium | reverse complement strand
TTAGCATAAGAAATTTGAAAAAAAGTTTTGTTTTAGAAAAAAGTTTTCTTAAAACAGTTTTTTTGAAAAAGAAACAACAAGGCCAAGCAGATACTACGCGCATTTTGCATGCCGCTAGCGGCATGAGTTTTGAAAATCTTTAAGCCTCACAACGCCTGTCATGGAATCACTACTTAGCATAAGAAATTTGAAAAAAAGTTTTGTTTTAGAAAGCAGTTTTTTTAAAACAGTTTTTTTGAAAAAGAAACAGCAAGACCAAGCAGATAGCACCCGCATTTTGCATGCCGTTAACGACATAAGCTTTGAGATACTTAAGGGAGAAATGCTTGCCTTAGTGGGAGAGAGCGGCTCTGGGAAATCAACAATTGCCCAGATGATTATGCGCCTGTTAGACCTAAGCAGTGGCTCTATTCTCTACAGAGATAAGGCAATTGAAAGGCTTAGCCGGAAACAGCTTTTTTCCTATCGAAAAAAAATGCAGATGATATTTCAGAACCCCTTCGCCTCGCTCTCGCCGCGTATGCGTGTGCAAGAAATCATGCACGAACCCTTATCCATTCATTACCCAAAAATGAATTTCACAGAACGTCAGAACAAGACCAAAGAAATGCTTAACATTTGCGCTATGGGAGAAGATAGCCTTTCCCGATTTCCGCATGAACTCTCTGGCGGGCAGCAGCAACGTATTGCTATTGCTAGAGCCCTCATTAGCAACTGCGAGTTTCTTGTTGCCGATGAACCTGTTTCTGCCTTAGATGTCTCTGTTCAAGCGCAAATCCTCAACATTCTCTCCGAGTTAAAAAAGAATAAAGGGCTTACCTGCCTCTTTATCACACATGACCTTTCCATCACAAAGCATATGGCCGATAGAATAGCCGTTATCTATCTTGGTAGCCTCTGTGAGATAGGAAAAACCTCCGATGTCTTTAGAAAACCTTTGCATCCTTATACGAAGGCTTTGCTAAGTGCTGTTCCCGAATTTGGAAAACCGCTTGCTCAGCGTATTGAACTTAAGGGCGACATACCTACTCCTGTTGGCTTAGATCTAAACAGCTGCAGTTTTGCCTCTCGCTGCCCTTACGTTAAGGATAGGTGTTATGCTGAAAAACCAAAGTTGCAAAGCTATGGAAAGAACGTCTTGGCAGCATGCCATGGCTTAGAGGAAAAACGCCTCTAAGCCAGCAGAAAATAAATCTTAAATATTTTTATTACAATAATAAACAGCTCTATCTTCTAGTAGAAGAAAAGCTATCCAAGATTCTTTAGTACAGGGATATCGGCTAAAGAGTAAAACCAAGCCTTGTGTTATAACTGTGTTTGCAGCCAGCGTGTTTAATCCTAAAGACGAAAGGGTTACCTTCCTCGCTTATGTCTAAGTAGGCTAGCAATTGTGTTTGGTGTTTGTAGCCAGCGTGTTTAATCGTAAAGATGAAAGGGTTACCTTCCTCGCTTATGTCTAAATAGGCTAGCAACTGTGTTTGCAGCCAGCTTCTTTAATCGTAAAGACGAAAGGGTTACCTTACTCGCTTTTATGTCTAAGTAGGCTAGCAACTGTGTTTGCAGCCAGCTTGTTTAATCGTAAAGATGAAAGGGTTCTCCACCTTCCTCGCTTACGTCTAGGTAGGCTGAACGAATAGTGCTTTCAGGATATAAATCATCTAAAAAATTCTTGGCCATGTGTTTTTTTTTAATATATTGGCTATGCCTGCTTTGGGGAGGCTGGGCGTAATTTGAAGTTTCCAAATTTTGTAGCTCTATCTTATTTTTCGAACTGGCCTCCCCTGTGGCATGGCTGCTATCAGAGTTTCTATAACGTAAAATAAGTTTGTTGATAACAAGGCCGGGAAATCGCTTATTGAAAAACTTTAAAATGCTGGTCTTCTGAGCTAAAAGCTCCGCGCTTGCTTCGGCGCTGCTCGTATGAATAATAAGCCTATCGCTTTCAAGAGCATAACTTTCGCTTACCCGAGCAAGATGCTTTGCTTGCTCGGGAAAATCGCAGAACACTTCTTTTAGAATAGATTCCCATGCTAAAAGCGCTCTGCCAATAGTTACGCCTTTTTCATTAGCCTTCAGAAAGTTACCTAGTAGCTGATTCAAACCCGTAGGCTCAGCTTTCTTCAAAGCAAGTTCTTCTTCGTAGTTTGGGAAGTTTTGCTTAGCCTTTGCCTTAGCCTTAGCCGTTGCTGTTACCGGCTTCGTTTCTTCAGGCTTCGTTTCTTTATTCTGCTTCATTGGTGGGGGGGGCATCCATTTTACATCAGCTCTTCTTTATTTTTGAATCATTTCCCTGTGTTGCTCGGCTAGGAAAAGAGCCAGCCGGCTTGCTGCGCTTCAGATTAAGCAGCAAGACTTCCAAATCGCTGGCAGTAACTCCGGGAATTCTCGCAGCTTGCTCCAGAGTTTTCGGTTTTATTTTAGAGAGCTTCTCTAAGGCTTCTTTTTTAAGATTCGAAATATCTTTATAATTAAACGCTTCAGGAATAAGATGAGAAAGCATTTTTTCTTGCTGATAGTTTCGGCGCTGCTGCCTTTTCACGTAACCTTCATATTTTATGTCGGCAGCTGCCGTCATCACCAGTTCTTCATCAACTGAAAAGAATTTGGCTGTCTTTTGAGCAAAGCTAAGGAAGTCTAAATCTCCACGGCGAAAAAGATAAGCAAAGGTTTTCTCCTTCAAATTTCCGGTTAAACCTCCATCTTGATACAGCTGCGTTAACAGTTCCTCGCTCACTTTCGTTTGCAGAAACAGTTCTTTCAGGCGCAGTAGCTCGGCTTCTTTTTTCAGAAAATTTTTGTAGCATGAACAGCTTACCGTGCCCACATGATAGCCCTTCGCCAAAAGCCGCCTATCGGCATTATCGGCGCGGATGAAAAGTCTATTCTCGGCCCTAGAGGTAAACATGCGGTATGGCTCTTCTATGCCTTTTAAAGTGAGGTCATCTATCATAACAGCAATATAACTTTCTTTTCTATGTAAGCTAAACTCGGGTTTGCCCTTAATTTTCAAGGCGGCCTGAAGCCCGGCGATAAAGCCTTGCCCGGCAGCTTCCTCATAACCAGAGCTGCCGTTTATTTGCCCAGCAAAGTATAGCCCTTGGCAATACTTTGTTTCTAAACTAGCTCTTAAATGACAGGGGTCAAGATAATCGTATTCTACAGCGTAGGCCGGCTTAATTATTTTCACATGCTCAAGGCCCTTTATTGTTCGCAGAAAACTATACTGTACGTCTTCAGGCAAGCTAGATGGAAGGCCGTTTATATAATACTGGCTGGTGTCAAGCCCCTCGGGTTCAAGGTATAACTGATGCCTATCTCTGCCCTCAAAGCGGAAAATTTTATCTTCTATGGAAAGGCAGTAACGTGGTCCTCGGCCCTTCATCTTCCCAGCATACAGTGCCGAGCTATCTTTATTCTCTTTGATAATGGCATGCGTCTTTGCATTGGTATGCGTGATATAACAAGGCAGCCTTGGGTTTTTGTTTAAGCTGGTGTCTCCGGTAAATGAATATTGTCTCTTCGTGTCGCCCCATTCGCTTTCTAGTATTTTAAAGTTGATACTGTTCTTATGGATACGCGGCGGCGAGCCTGTCTTAAATTTAGAAAGCTTAAAGTCAAATTGCATTAAAGATTGCGAGAGTTTTTCTGCCGAAAGCTCCCCAAGACGTCCTCCTTTTTGGATGTGATCCCCTATGTAAAGCTTCCCTCCTAAGAAGGTGCCTGTTGCCAAAACTACAGCCTTTGCTTCGTAGAGATTTCCACGCTGGCCTCTCGCCCCTACAACATGTCGCTTATCGCCTTCCCCTTTCATAACAAGTTCTTCGATGCAATCTTGGATAAGCTCAAGGCCATCTTCTGTGTAGGCCGCCTCGGCAGCAAAGCGCGAGTATTGATGCTTATCAATCTGCGCCCGAAGCGACCATACCGCAAGCCCCTTCGATTGGTTTAACATTTTATATTGAATGGCTGATTTATCGGCCAGCCTCGGCATTTCTCCCCCTAGCGCATGCAGCTCGGCCACAATATGGCTTTTGCCCAAGCCTCCAATAGACGGGTTGCAAGAAATATAAACAATATTGTCGGTATTTATAGTTACAAGCGCGGTTTTCATGCCTTGCCTAGCTGCTGCTAAGGCTGCTTCAAGGCCGGCATGCCCCGCCCCCACCACGAGAACATCGTAACTACGGCGTAAGCTGTTCATCTAAATTTTCACGCTTAATATATGCTACCCTATTCAAGAAAATCATAGCCCAAATCATAGCCCATATCGCAGAAATATTTAATTTCCTAGCCTCATTGATATCGAGTAAAATGCTGGTCTATTTCTGTTCTTAGGTTTTTGCCAGCTTCTTCAAAAATATCTAAAAGTTTTTCGTACCCGCCTTTCTTAGCAATAAAATCCCAGAATTCTTCTTGTACTTTTAATTCGTTTCTAGTATCTATCATGCCTGCCATAGTCCAACGCTCATATGCTTTTGGATGATATGGATTGTACGGAATAGCTAAGCATGTTTCAATATTCAAATTTTGATCCTTCGTTAATAACATAGCTGCCCACTGTAACAATGTTCGTTTAAGGTCTTTGAAGCTACTTTTATTAGGTTTTACAGTTTTAATATCAAATAAATAAATTTTCCCATTAGTATCTCTTATTAGCAAATCAGCTTTTACAGTTTTTAGTTTTGTAACTTCACGTGAGCCGGAGCAGGCTTTTCTAATTTTATCTATTTCTTCTTTAGCTTTTGGTTGCCCCTCGCCGCTACTTAATTTATTAATAATTTCATTAATAACACTGTCTGCCTCCGTATTTATTTCATTTCCCAAAGAAAACTGAGCCTTGACTTCAGGAAAATTTTGAGAACATAAAATTTCTGCAACAGGTTCATAAATTGATTTTCCGAAGCTCGTATTCATAGAATGTATAAAAGAAAAAAGTATCATTCGCTCTTTTCCAAGAAGCCGATAATGAAATGGCATATGCGTTGTTTCAGGATTAATTTTTTTAAGCTTTTTTCTTATTACTTCTTGAATAAGAACTATTATTTTTTTTCTATTTCATTCATTAGTTAAGTAAAAAATAGTTTCATGGTATTTCCCTTTGCCTTTCTCCGTTCTATTTAAAACAGGACGTTTAAAGGTATAGGCTATTTTTAGTTTTGATTTTTTAGCAATTTTTTCATATAAATTATACTTGTCATTAGCAACAATAAAGATGTGGAATTTCTTTACTAAAAATTTCCTACAATTCAAAAGTACTTCACTTATGCTCTCTACATATTTTTCCTTAGCCTTCATGCCGCTACCCATTTGTAGCGAACCTATTTCTAAAGCATCCTGACGTTTAAATTTAAACAGTTCATAAGCATAAGCATGCTGTTCATGATAATCTATAAGCCCTAAATATGGCGGACTTGTAAAAATGCCTTTGATTTTTTTCTCTGAATATATTTTTTTAAATGGCTTAGAAAAAGTAGCTATTTTAGATTCAATATTTATAGACCTTGAGTCTCCTACAAAACAGGTTTGATACGTCGCTGTTGAAATATTACTAAAATCAAAAAACCTTTTTAATGTATCTTCGCTATACCGCCTCCACCAAGAAAACATTGAAAATAAAGGCTTACATATTTTCTTGTGCTTATAACAGTAATACGGACAGTAAATTGGCCCCGCTAACGTAGCAAGGTCTGAGTGGCTGGTTACCCTACAAGAGCGAACAGTTCTACTCAAAATAAGTAATAAACAGTTTTTTACTTTATCATTGGGGGCAGTATAAATTTCATTTAAGATAAATTCGGCTTCTTTTTTTGTAGTGGGGAAAAGCCAAGTATTTAAAAAACTTTCTTCTCCTACATGCTTGATATCTATGTCATAATATTTCAATAAATCTTCATAAATTCTTTGAGTTTTTTTCTCTTGTTCCTGCCCATATGTTATTTCATCTATCTTACCTGTTGCCACCTGAATTTTAAATTTTGGTGACGGAAAAAATTCTTTATTAAATACTGTTAGGGCTTCATTCAGGTTTTTTTCAAAAGTAATATAATTTTTAGAGGCAATAAATTTATAGAATTTTGATGTAATTTCAAATATAGTCTTTTTCAATACATCAGCGTTTATTTCCGAAGTTTTCACCTCAGCTATAAAAGCATTAAAATAAGAAACATCTACGCCAACAGCATGAATTCCTAGCTCATTCGCTTGTACCAAAGTAGTTCCACTTCCACAAAAAGGGTCTAGAACAATATCTCCTTTTTCAAAATATATTTCTTTCTTAATTTCATCAGTGTGGTCATCCAGAAAAAACTCTACTAACTGCGGGATGAATTTGCCTTTATATGGGTGTAATCTATGTAAATGCTTGGTGGTCTCACTTTCTTTATATCCATCAAAAGAAAGCGCCCATTGAATTTCCTGCTCCCCTTTTCTCTTAGGCGCAGAGTACTTTTTTGCTTCTAAAAATTTTTTATAATATTCTTTTAATTGAATAACACTTACATAAACGTTGCCATTAACAATTACTTTTTCAATTCTCCCATATTGAAGAAGATAGGAAATATTAGATTTAGAAACTTTTTTTTTTAAAAAATTAGAGGCCCAGTCTGAAGCTTCTGTAAGAGATAGCCAATCATTCGGCTCATCTTCAAAAATATAACCTATATTAGATAAATTCTGGTTAGATAAATTTTTCATACGAGAAAAGCATACACTCCTAAAAAGTATTATAGCATCTATTATCGCATCTTCAAGAAACCAATGCCTAACATCCGCCTAGCATGAAACCTAGCAAAACATAAAATTCGATATTGTCGCTTGTCAGCTAAAAAGAGCAAATTAAGATTTTCTTGCTCTATTTGCCAATACAGAAATTTTTAAATAAGGCATCTAATACGCTCTCATCATCTGTTTTCAAATTAAGCTCATCGAAGAAATCACTAGCCAAACGCAGTTCCTCCACCACTAACTCTTCGCTTTGATACTCGGCAAGAAGCACCCCTACTTCAGAAAGCATAGCTACTATTTTTCTACAAACATAGGCCTGACGCTCGTTTAATAAAGCTAAGGCCATCTCATCATAAGCTTGCCCACCACCATCATCATCTCCACCACGCAAGGCCAGGCTGGCCAGTAAAGATTCCCGTACCAGAGCTTCGCTTTTCAGCGGCTCTTGAAGAAGCGAAAGCGTTCCAGAAAACTGTATTCCTAAATCTAAGAGTAAAGGTTTTATCATCTTCGCAATCTCGTTTTCACTTGTTTTTTGAGGCAGATCTCTTTTGTTTAAGAAAAATAAGTATGGGAGTCTTTGCTTGTTAGGCCCTGCCATATCCACTCGTTTATTTTCAAGGTCAGTAAATACATCTTGAGCCTGCTTATTCATAGCAGGCGGTTTACTGGAAAGTACGTTTTCCAAAAAGACCTTAAGTTTAGCCAGCCATGTTTCCAAAGAATCAGATTCAAGATTAGCATCGAGAGCATATAAAATAAGGATGCTATCAGCACGGCTAAACAAACTAAAAGTTTTAGCGATACCTTGGTTTTCTAGAGCTTTTGAGTTTTCTAGCGCTTTTGAGTTATCCCGAATACCCGCCGTATCAAAAAATTTTATGGGCAGGCCATCCCATACAACACTTTCACAGATGTAATCGCGTGTAGTGCCGCTTTCCGCAGAAACCAATGATCGTTCTTCATGGAGGATAGTGTTAAGCAGTGTCGATTTCCCGGCATTATCTGGGCCTACAAGAAGCACCTGCAAACCCGCCTCCAATGTTCTTCCCAAAGCATAATTTTTCAAAAGGCTTTCAAAACACTCTCGAATTTTTGAAAGGCTTAAGGCGTAGTTATTATAAATTTTTTTGCGCTGCCCTTGCAAATAAGCCTCGTCTTCTTCAGGAAATTCTATGGCCGTTTCAAGCTGGGCTAACACCTTTAGTAAGGCTTCTTGCAAATCTTCAAAACCTAAGGAGGCACGTTGTTCTAAGATATGCAAGGCATTGCGGCGAGCATATTCGCTGTTCGACCGAATCAAGGCATCAACGGCTTGGGCCTGCGTAATCGATAGCTTTCCTTTTAAATATGCACGCTTGGTGAACTCACCTGCCTCGGCTAGCAAAAAGCCCTCGGCTATGGCCAGCTTCATTAACTCATCGGCTATTTTTAGCGAGCCATGAATATGTAGCTCAACAACATCTTCGCCCGTATAAGAATGAGGCGCCTTGAAGTATACCCAAAGCAAAGTGTCAATGCTAGAACGGCTATCGGCTACCTTTTTAAGAAAGATAGAGTAGTAGAAATGTCTTGCTTGAACCTTCTTAGGAGCTTTTCGCACATGGCCCAAGATAAAGGGCAGGCTCCCGGGGCCAGAAAGCCGAAGAACATGCACGGCCGCTGTCGCCGGCGGCGTAGCAAGCTGGATTATAGACTTAGATAACCTTGATATCAATCCGTTCAAAAACGAAACCTATACAAGCCCAGCCCCAAGAAAAACCTTGCCGCAAAGTTAAGAATAGCCCTGCTTCAATCTAAGCGAAACCTTGCGCAGCCTAAGCTTGAGTAAGCACGCTTTGCTTCAGCAAAAAAATAATTCTTCTAGCTCGCTGAATGGCTGCCCACATAGCGAATCTTAATATTCTTTACCTTGCCCTCGCCTTTCGATTCGGTAGTAAGTTCTGAATATTTTTGCAATTCTAAATGAATAAGTCTTCGCTCATAAGCAT
>JAUXHF010000249.1 GCA_030621685.1 Spirochaetota bacterium | reverse complement strand
TACACGGTAGCTTTCTTAGGCCAAGCTGAAATCATTTTCGGCTGGGCAAAAAGCTCGCCCTCGGCGTGAATATGCCGTAGCTCGTACTGCGAGGCAAACTGCCTCGGCCTCAGCGTGCGCCGTTTTTGTGCTTCAAAATCTTCATCAATGCCGGCAATATCAACCGAGCCAAGCGGGTAGGCCTGCCTATTTTCTATTTGACTGTAAAGGTCGGCTCTATGCCAAGGCGTGCCTGTGATGCTAATACAGCCGCCCGGCTTCATAACAGATTGCATGTTCTCGTAGAAGCGCTTCGTGCGCTCCCGTTCAACTTTGCTGTCTCTATCAAGCTCGGTTACCACATCGTCTAGGTGGATGCGCTCGTAATGCCGCCCGGTAAGACCTTTTGCCGAAACCCCGGCAATATCGATATTCCCCTCTTGCGTTATTTTCTGCATGGTGGAAAGGCGGATGCTGTTCTCTCGGTCATCCACTAGTCTCAGGCCATCGCTGTAGCCTAGGTTTTTATAGATCATCTGCATACGCCCGCTTCGGTAATGGTTTCGTATTCGCGCTAAAGCTGCTTTGGCGGCATCGTATTCCTTGCGTACCAGCAAAATGGTTTTCTCGGGATTGAAGAGCAGATACCATATCATCCCCACCACGATGACCGCCGTTGTCTTGTAGCTTCCGCGAAAGGCTAAAAGCAAAAAGGTTTCTTGATGCGCTTCGCCCCATATTTTCTTTATCCATTTCCCGTGTAATTCCTTAAGCTCCGTGTAGCCCAGCCAATGCCCCAGTTTTTCGGGTTCAGCCAAGAGCCGTGATTGTAGTTCTTTGTTTTCCACATTTTTTTTGGCAAGATTTTTTTTGAAAGACTTGATTGAAAGCCTCGTTAAGCTCGGCTGTCGGCGCAAAAGATATTTCCGTGCGAAGCGGCGCCTCCAGCCCGAAGAGTTTTACTATTTTCTCTTCAATGTAAGCCGCCGTCTTGTAATCTTTCTTTTGTTCGGCGCCTTGCTGGTATCGCTGGTAGTTTGCCAGCGATTTTTCTCGGCTATACACTACAGCAAGAGCCGTCTTATCGTCTGCTTTCCTGCGATAGCTGGCAATAAGTTTCATAACGATAGGATTGTTAGCCGTCTTGCTGCCGCCGCCTGTGTTTTTTTTGGCATAAGCCACTTCATAGGCTCTATTGGCAGAAATCCCCTTAGCAATTAGCTTAGCAAATGCCACTTGCTTCTGCGTAGCTCGGCTCACTGTATTCATTATGTATTGCTTATGTATTGCTAAAAGAAAACCGCCCGACTATCGTAGCCGGACGGCCTAAAGGTTTCCACGCTTTATATAATGCGCTAAAAACTTCAGATAAGTAGTTTTTTTGAAACAGGGTAAAAATTTTTACCCAACTAAGATTGCTGTTTTAGGGCAGAAAATGCCCTTTGGCACGCTTTTTGTTTTCGTTTTTAGAAAAAAAACGCTGAAAACACTACGCTTTTGCGAAATTAAATATTTTTATGGAAATACTGCCGAAAACAGTAGAAAAAAAATGGAAAACTAGTTTTTTTGTGAAAGACGAAAAGAATAGGATTTAGCCACTTTTATTTGCTCATTGTCTGCCGCTAAAGCCAGCAGCTTATACATCTGGTTGTAAGAAAGCCCGTGTTGCCGCTGCAGTTCAGCGCGTGTGTAATCAAGGCGGCCCGATGAATGGCGCAAAGCCGACAGTATCTCAGCTAAAGCCGCCGCTGGCCTGTTCTCCCCTGTAGGCTCTCCCTTTCCCATATGCTCGCCCTAAGGCCTTGTGTTATGCCTCACGCTCTCCTTTGTCTAATATTTTTTTTATTATATAAAGAACAGGCTCGCCCTGAATAGTTCTGACTTCTACATCCACTAAGTAGAACATTTTGAAAGGGTTTTTTTTATTATCATGTATCATTTCTGCCTTTATATTATTAGAACTGATTATTTTCACAGGCTTTAAACTGATGTTATCGATAATTCCTTTATCAACTTGAGCACTCTTTTCAGCATTCGAAGCTTGCTCCCAATAAAGAACTTCATTTTTATACTCATTACTTATTGGTTTTTGTTTTTCTAATTTTTTCTCTATTGTGTGCACTCCGGCAGCAGCATCTTTCCCGGTTAAACTTAAATAGGTATTAGTAATATTGCTTACTTGAGTGCCGATATGATATTCAGATTTTAAATCATTAGAAAACCCCTTGAAAAAATCTAACAGTGTTCGCATATCATTAGTCGTAAGATCCTTTTTATATTTTTTCTTATAAAACTCCTCTAGCTTATCTTCAAACAAGGCATCTATCTCCTCTTTTAGATAAAAAGCAAAAGATTTGAAAATAAGCTTTTTGAAAACTACACCAAGAATTTTTTGGCCTAATGTTATTAGTATACTTCCCTCTTTAATGCTTTCAAGATAAATCTCGGATTCACCATATTGAATGTTTTGTTCGTAAGCCAAATAATAATTAACTTTCTTATTCAAAGCTAAAAAACTTCTAAGAAAAGAATAAAACTCTATAGGCTTTTTATACTCCAACTTAATAATTAAAAACTCTTCATTTTTGTTCTCTATATTCATATTTTCTCCATTATTCCAGCTACGCCGCCATTTCCTTCAGCAAAATCACTCTTATCCCGTGTACCCGCCATAAATACAGCAAATACCGCTCGGGGCCAACCTCTTCAACAACCTGCCGCACGGCAGGCTTGCTAACCTCATCATCATCGTTGTTGCTTAGGTAGTAATCTACCAATTCAACTATCGATCTGAAAGCGAGACCTTCCTCTTTGCTACAATCTCGCCCTGCTTCTTTGGGACGGCACGCCCCTCGCTCTCTAGAGCAGATA
>JAUXHF010000317.1 GCA_030621685.1 Spirochaetota bacterium | reverse complement strand
TTATTATTATTATTTTATTACTCATACAAAAAATAAAAAGTAAAGCTCTCTGGAAAACTTTATCTTTAAGTTAGGTTTTGTTTTAGGCATTTCCTATATTTGTGAGCGAGAGAGAATTTTAAAGCACTATGAAAATGAAAAATAATTTAAAAGTAATACCCCTTGGCGGCTTAGGTGAATTTGGTAAAAACTGTTTACTTCTAGAATACGGAGCTGATTTCATACTTATTGATTTTGGCTTGAAATTCTCCACAAGAAAAGAATATGGCATTGATTATGAAATACCGGATATCCGTTTTCTTAAAAATAATCGAGATCGCCTAAAAGCGATAATTATTACCCATGCACATCTAGACCATATTGGCGGGCTGCCTTTTTTGATAGAGAGCTTAAATATTCCTATCTATGCCAGCACCTTTGCTGCTGCGATTATTAGAAGAGTTTTAAAAAACAATCATAATAGAAAAGCTAAAATAAATATTATCGAGCCCAATAAAATTTTTCGTATTGGAGCTTTTGAAATAGATCCCATAACGATAAATCACAGTATCCCTGAAACATTTGCCTTTGCCATAAAAACTCCTAGCGGAATAGTTCTTCATTCTGGAGATTTTAGAAATGACCGCCATCCTTACTATGGCCTAAAAACAGATATGAAGAAGCTGAAGAAATATGGCAACGAGAAAGTGCTGGCGCTTTTCTCTGATTCCACGAATGCGCCTTCTCACAGCGAATATGTGAGTGAGCAGAAGATATTTAAAAATATTGAAAAGATATTTAAAAGCCATAAGAAAAATAGGATTATTTTTTCAACATTTTCAACGCAAATAAGTCGCGTTAAAAAAATCATGAACTTAGCCAAACAATATAAGCGCTCTGTTTTTTTAGCGGGAAGGGCGATGAATGAAAACATCAACGCAGCCTTAGATAATGATTTATTAGATGATTGCGAGGACATCCTACTTTCAAACAAAGCCTTTAAGCAGAGCAAGAGCCAAGAAACTATTATTATTGCTACAGGAAGCCAAGGCGAACCTAATTCAAGTCTTATTAAGATAAGCCGCAAAGAACATCCTTTCATCCAGCTTTTGAAAGATGATGTCATTGTACTTTCATCTTCAACGATACCGGGTAATGAGAAATCGGTAGAAAAATTACTGGATAATTTTGCTTACAACCAAAATGTAATTATTACCAATGATGATATGGATATCCACTCCAGTGGCCATGGCTATAGAAAAGAATTAGTCGAACTCTTGCAGGCGGTAAGGCCAAAATATTTTTTTCCCATACATGGCAATTACTTAAATATGTATAGGCATAAAAACATAGCCCTAGAAGCCGGATGGCTATCAAAGAATATTTTTGTATTAGAAAATGGACAGAAAATTGAATTACATGAAAAAAATGTAAGCTATCTCGAGAAAATACAATTAAAGGAATTGTTTGTTATAAATAATAAAATACAAACCGTGCGCACAGAAACCATTGGGGATAGGGAAGTGCTAGCCAAGGCAGGTGTGGTGTTTGTGAACGCCTTGATGCAGCAAGCGAGCCTAGTAGACCTTGTTATACAAACAAGCGGTGTAGGCGAGGCTGGCCCGCAGATGGCAATCCAACTCAAACAGCAGCTGCTAAAAGTGCTAAGAGAGGGAAATTCTCCGCTAAAGGCCGCTAGGATTCAAAAGCAGGTAAGAAGAGAAGTAGAATTTTTTATGCGGAAACTAAGCTTCAATATTCCTAAAATCAT
>JAUXHF010000149.1 GCA_030621685.1 Spirochaetota bacterium | reverse complement strand
ATCGCAGCAAAAAGCCTCCAGCAAGTTATCTTAACTTGCTGGGAAAAAGCTGTTTAGCTATAAAAAAAATGAATTAATATAAACGACTTTTTCGGTTATTCATGAAATTCTCGATAACAAAGGATTCTAAGTTATCAATATCGCAGTAAAAAGCCTTCCCGCAATTTACCTTAGTAAGTTTATGAACAAAATCAATTAGACTTGGGTCGTTTGCTATCATAAATGTGGTAATTGGAATAGAACGCTTACGGCAGAGAATGGCCTCGTTTAAAGTACGGTTTACTATTTTAGGGTCTAGGCCAAAAGGATTTTTATAATAGCTGCCATCGTTTAATTTGATAATAGAAGGCTTGCCATCGGTAATCATAATAATCTGCTTGTTGACCTGCTTTTTCTGGAGCAGGATCTGCCTTGCCTTGCGCAAGCCCATCTGCGTGTTCGTGTGATAGGGGCCAGCCGAAAGTTTCATAAGGTCCGCAGAGTGAATTTCTTGCGCCGTATCGCCAAAAAGCACAATGCTTAAATCATCCTTAGGAAATCGAGTTTTAATATAATGTGTAAGCGCTAAAGCTAGTTTTTTTGCTGGCGTAATCCTGTCTTCGCCATAAAGAACCATGGAATGCGAAATATCAATAAGCAAGCTAACCGCTAAATCAGAAGTCCTATCGCTTTCATAAACCTCTAGGTCATCCTCATTCATCATGAGGTCTAAAGATGCCTCCCGGCGAACCGTATTAAGCATGCTGGCCAAGTAATCAATAGAACGAGGTTCATCGCCAAAGTGGTAGGGGCGTTTTTCAGAAGATAGCTCGGGGCTTCCGCCTGCCTCTTCTAAAACATGTTCACCTACTCTCCCCCGTTTCAATTTAGCAAAAATCTCTTCAAAAGCATGCTCTCGAAGTTTGAAATTGCCTAGATGGCTAAGCCGATAGCCATCGCTTAGAGGATCTCTTTGAATAATCTTTTTTTCTTCTAATAAATCTTGGAAGTCTTGTAGATCTATGTTGTCATCTATATAACCTTCATTTTGCAAAGCCTCCATAACATGCAAAGCTTCATCAACATCTCCAGCTAACTTCATCAGCAGCATAGAAAATAAACTTTGCAGGTTATCAAACATTCCCTGCTTTAACAATTTTAACAGGTCAAATTTTTCGTATATGAACTTCATTATGATAGGTTTGGCTGCCAGCTTTAACTAAACTCTCAGTCTTTTTTAGTTACTGGCTAAAACTAAAAGGCATGGAAAGAACATAGCTTAAACAAAGTTTTCTGGCATATTTTGAAACAATTTTGCAAGGCTATCAAGATAAATAAACAGCCCATCTTCTATTTCACGGTTGATGAGTGAGTTGTAATACAAGCCCTCTAATACCAATTCCATCATGAAGACCGGGTCTCGGTTAAAAAAGCTAGAATGCTCGGCAGCTTTCTTAAGCCCGGGAATGCTCATCAGCTTCTTAGCATAGCTTTTGTTATCAAGATCATCTGCCAGCTCTAATTTTTTGTTAGACTTAAAATAATCGACCACAGGCGCATAAAGAGCGATAGCTTGCTTAGCAGAGCTATCCTCGTCATCGGGATAGGCCCTAGTCTTTTTCCGCTTGCCAGATTCATAAGGCTTAGGAAAATATTCTCCAAATAAGGCCTTTATCGCCTCGGCAATAAATGAAAAAGCAACATCGATAAGCGATTCTGGGCCTCGCTGTTCCAGCAATTCCACCTTTCCAGTAATCGCCGATATGCTGCTGTAGACATCCATAAGCCGAACTTCGGTAATTTTTTCTTGGCAAAGCAAAGAGCGGCGCTCGGCGTTAGCCAATACGTTTTCTATCATAGCTATAGAAAGCCTTTGCGAAACTCCCGACATGCTATCGACAAATTCGCTTGTACGAGAAACCTGCGTTACTCGCTCTATAAGCTCTGGTATAAGAAAAGGAATTTTATCTTGGCTAAGCAAGAGCGTAGATTCCTGAGCGGTTATTTTAGCTGCCGTTGCCAAGCTTTCTGGATAATGCGTGATAATTTGCTCAGAAATCCTGTCTTTTAAAGGCGTCACAATACGCCCACGGTTCGTGTAATCTTCAGGGTTAGCAGAGAAAACAAAAAGAATATCTAAGTTTAGCCGAAAAGGAAATCCGCGAATTTGAATATCTTTTTCTTCAAGTAAATTGAAAAGCCCTACTTGGATACGCGGCGCTAGGTCTGGAAGCTCATTGATAGCAAAAATCCCGCGGTTAGATCGCGGGATAAGACCCCAGTTAATAACATTCTCATTAGAGATGTCAAGTTTCTCTCGCACAGCTTTAATGGGATCGATATCCCCAATAAGCTCGCCGATGGAAATATCGGGGGTAGCTAGTTTTTCTTGAAAACGCTGCTCTCTGTGCAGCCATTTTATAGCGCTAGCATCACCTTCCTCAGCAAGAATTGTTTTTGCTAATGGAGATATAGGATTATACGGGTCTTCATTCAGTGTCGTAGCGCTCAGCACAGGCATATATTCATCAAGAAGCTGCGGCAAAAGACGAATAATGCGAGTCTTCGCTTGCCCACGCAGACCTAAGAGGATGAAGTCATGCTGGGATAGTAAAGCATTTATAACTTGTCGCTCCACAGTTTTCTCATAGCCAATGATGCCTTTGAAAATTTTCTCGCCCTTTTTCAATTTAGAAATAAGGTTCTCTCGAAGCTCCCGGCGAACAGGCCGAGGTCTCCACTTCGTTTTCTTAAGATCACCTAATGTTGTAGCTAGTTTTTTGTAACTCAATGTAAATTTTCCTTGTTACATCTTTATGTAAGAATGGTTTTAGCCGCAGGTATGTACTTGCAGCTAAAAAGATTTTTATATGTTCTTAGATTTTTATATATTCTTGTTAGTTTGTAGGCTTTTAAGAAAAATGACCTAAAAAAAGCCCTTTACGAATATCTGTTTTGCTATGGAATATCAGTTTTGCTATGAATAGTGTACAGCCTCATTGGGGCGAGAAAACACCAGCTGTCCCACAGAAATATGCCTGCTATCAAAACCAACTTGGCAAGCCCGAAAATAATATTCCCATTTCCTAATAAACGTTTCATCAAAGCCTAGTTTCTTAACTTCTTTTTCTTTTTCTTTTAGCCTATTAGCCCATAAATTTAGGGTTTTGGCATAGTCATGTCCCATATCTTTTAGATCATAGAGGAAAAGCTCATGATTCATGGATATAGCCCCAAGCATGGCTTTCACCGATGGCAGAAAACTTCCGGGAAAGATGTATTTTTGAATCCAGTTAGGGTTTTTCTTCATATAATCGTAACGGCTATCCGGGCAGAGTATGGCTTGCAGAACAAGAATGCCACCTGGCTTTAAAACTCTTTCACAAACAGAGAAAAAAGTCTTAAGATATTGCCAGCCAACCGCTTCTATCATTTCAATCGAAACTACTTTATCGAATTTGCCTTTTACATCACGATAGTCCATCATGTCATAACTGATTTTATTCTCTAGGCCGGCTTTTTTGATGCGCTGATTTCCCAAGCTATGCTGGCTAGGCGATATCGTAATAGAACTTACCTTACATCCGTAATTCTGGCTAGCATAAATAGCAAATCCTGCCCAACCGCCGCCTATTTCCAAAACATGATCCTTTTCTTCAATATTAGCTATATCACAAATACGCTGATATTTCATCTCTTGGGCTTTTTGTAACGAGACATCCTTGCCGTTGAATAAGGCCGATGAATAGGTCATGGTCGGATCTAAAATAAGCTGAAAAAAATTGTTAGAGACATCGTAATGCTCCTCAATGTTTTTCGGGGCATTTTTTATCGAACTTCGTCGTAGCCACCTCTCTGCTATAAACAGCGGCCGAAGAAGCTGCAGAAAAACATTCTTTTTGCCATCTGCAAAACCTAATAAACTATCTCTGTTCAGCAAAAACCAATTGAGCAGGCTACATAAATTGCTCGTCTGCCAATTTTTCTCGACATAGGCTTCGCCAAGACCAATATCCCCTCCGTGCAGAACTGTTTTTTCAAAAAACACGTTATCCAGTATTTGCATATCGGCCTTTGGGCTTTGCTCTCTGCCAAAAATTCTCTTTTCCCCATCTGGCAAAGTAACCGTGAGCTTGCCCTTATCTAGCCCTTTAAGCAAGTTAAAAACTATTTTCTTATATACCGCATTAAGCATGGCGACCTCATGTTAAAAAAAATTGGCGTTTTTACTTCAAAACATCCACTTATACTCTATTATATAGCAAAACATACTGTATTTAATTAAATTAAAACTAGCCTACCTATCAAAGATAGTAGCTGTTTAACAAAAAGTTTTCGCTAAAATCCAGAACCAGCAAAACTTTAACAAACACTAAGCATAAAGAGCTAAAGCTCTTTGCTAACAGCTAAATTCAGTAGCCACTGCCCAGCTAGTTTCATTCCAAGCCTCAAAAAAAACTAGTTTCATTCCAAGCCTCAAAAAAAACTAGTTTTTAAAGCGTTAAATCTCGTTAAAGCACTAAAAAGCTAAAAGCATTTTCTAAGCAAGGCTATTTTTTAGCTTATTAGAATGCGGGTATAAGGAACAAGAAGTACAAGTTAGTTTTCAAGATCCTCAGTCTCTTCTGCAGCTGCATCGGTATCGGTATCGGTTAATGCATCCACATCTTCATCAAAACGCCGAAGGGTTACTTGGACGGCATCATCAACAATAGCACGCAAACCTTCAGCCGTGAACAAAAAAGTAATACTGGCATCATGGCTTTTCGAGTACTCTTCTCGCAGGACTTGCGGAGCAATAACAAGGCCGCGCAAATGTGCTGTTACAACATCATAGAGCAGCTCGGAATTTTCCACTCGGCTTTCACTTTCTACGAAAGAGAGCATTTTTTCTTTGAAATTACGCATGGCCTTCACTTTAGCCGCTGTTTTGGCATCTTCTCGGAGACCAAAATATGGCCTAGCTTTTTGCAGGGCATCGCTAGCTTTGCCTTTGCTTTCTTCGTAGTAGGCCGACCTATCCCACTGCCCATACACAACCATCTGATAACTGTTATCATCTACCCAGCCTTCGTTTGAAATAATAACACTTGTGCCTTTGCCTAAGGGTTTGTTTTTTGCTTTACAGGAATTTAAAATAACGAGCATCAAAAGAAAGATGCTAGAAAATAAAGCTAGTTGCCAAACTATGCCTGTAAACTGTTTTTTGGAGAGGATTTGCTTTATGTTCATAAATATTTTGTCCTTCATGATAAACCTTAGTTTATCTCTTTTATAATAAACCTTAGTTTATGCTACTTGTGTTTTATATATTTCAATAT
>JAUXHF010000047.1 GCA_030621685.1 Spirochaetota bacterium | reverse complement strand
CAGTTTCATCTATGGCCTGAAGGGCTAAGGTATAAACACCGCTGGTATTTGGCAAAAGCTGATATAGTTGCCAAAGAATTTACCAAAGAATTTCAAGCAAGGCACTTGGCAGGCTTATTTTGCCAGTTTCATCTATAGCCTGAAGGGCTAAGGTGTAAACACCGCTGGTATGTGGCAAAAGCCCATCTATTTGCCAAATAATTTCCCCGCTGGCATTTTGTTGCAGGCTTGTTGCTGGGGCATCGAAAAAATCACTAAGTTCTAAAAAGAGTTCTAGGTCGCCAATGGCTTCATCAAGGTAAAGAAGGCGATAGCTTGTAGCCTCGGCGCGAGAGACGCCATCGGGGGGCTTCGTGAAGCTAAGGCTGAGCATTGTTTCTCGTTTGATTATTTGAAGCGCAGCAGGGGCAGCAGGAGCTAACTTGTACGTATTGCCGGCGAGGTTTTGAAATTGGGCCTTTTGCTGGGCGGGCAAAAGAGCCGTGCTGATGCTTGGCAGAAAACTAAGAAGCATGAGGGCCGAGAGCATGAGTAACAAAAAAACAAAGACACTTCTATACAGGCTCATGATGCTTTTCTTGAAGCGAAAACTAGCGATAAAGAGGTTAATCCCTACAGGCGGAGTAATATATCCAATTTCCAAATTCACTAAAAAAACAATAGCGAAGTGGTAAGGGTTGATGCCATATTTCTCGGCTAAGGGGATGGCTAAGGGCAAAATAATAACAATAGCCGAGAAAATATCTAAGAAACAGCCGGTGATTAAGAGAAAGATATTCATGGCTATCAAGAAGCGGATTTTGGTACTGAGCAGTGGCGAGAGTGCTTGAAAGATTTGCTCGGGAATTCGTTCGTTAATAAGATAGTTTGTTAGCACAAAGGCAGAAGCCATAATAATGAAAATACCACCGGATAGCTTTAAAGCTTCAGAGCTTACCCGAAAAAAATCTTTTCGTAAGGAAAGTTCTCTTTTGAAAACAAAGACAACTAAGAAAACGTAGCAGGCAGAAACAATGGCGGCCTCTAACACGGTGATAATCCCAGCATAAATGCCGCCATATACTATAATGGGAAGGGGCAGCTCAAAGCCTGCTCTTAGCAAGGAACGCAAAGCTCTTTTTAGCTGAAAGGGCTTTCTGGCTACTAAGGGGATATCCGGGAAGAGCTTGGGAGCCAGCGCCGCTTGGCCGCTAAGCCGTGTTTTGTTAAAGCGATATTCTATCCAGAACCCGTAACTGAAAAATAAAAAGAGAATAAGCGCCGAAGGCAGGAGGGCTGTTTGGAATAAGGCATCAATATCTAGGCGACTTTGGCTACTTAAGCCACTGGTATTTTGGTTGGCAATAATGGCATAGAGAATAACAGGTAGCGAGGGAGCAAGCAAAAGACCAATACTTCCCGAGGCGATGATCAGCCCATAAGAAAATTTATCGCTATTACTTGCTTTTTTTAAGAGCGGAAACATAAGCGCGCCTAAGGCTAAAATGCTTACGCCGCTGCCTCCAGTAAGGGCTGTGAAAAGAGCCATAATGGCGATGGTAATAAAACTTGCCGAGCCAATAAAAAATTGCAGCCATTCCTGGCAAAGATCAACAATGCGTTTGGGGGCGCCGCTTTGCGAGAGGAGGTAGCCGGCATAGGTGAAAAGAGGTATCGCCGATATGAATTCTTGCGATTCGAGTTTTCGGAAACTTATCATGGTGGCAGCTAGCGGAATTCCCTCTAAGGCGAATAAGCTGGTGGATAGGCCGAAGAGTACGGCGTAAATGGGAGCTCCCAAAAACAGCAAGAAAGCAAGCAGGAGGCAAATAAAAAATATCATGACTTTTCTTTAAGGATAGATAGTATTCGCAGGATATAAAATAAAAGCAAGAAAACAAAGAACAGAAAATACAAGATAATGCTGCCGGTTTCCACTAAGACGTCAAAATCAAAGAAGCTACTATTTTGAACAAGGCCGGGGCTAACTTCTCGTAGATATAAAAAGAGAATATACAGTAACAATACGCTTATAACAGCAGAGAACAGATTAATAAGCAAACGAAAGGCTTTCTTTTTGGCGAGGAACTGCAGGGCTTCAATTTTTATATTCTCTCCTGTATTGGCGGCTAAGGCTGCTCCGAGTAAAGCCGAAAGAGCAAAAAGCCTACTGGTAAGACCATCTATCCAGAAGAGGCCGCCTGAAAAACCAACACGCAAGAACACTTGCGTGGCATAAAGCAAGGCTGCCAGCACGAACAGCATGGTCATAAGACGCTGAATGCCATACACCAGCATGCTTTCAATTTTTTCTAGCATAGCATATGTTTTTTGAAATAAATACAGCGATTAAAAAAAGCCTAGGTAGGAAAAATTAAGGAAAATGAACGGAAGGAGACATCTGCTTTTAATGGAGAAGAGATGGCTTAAGATTTGAATCTTCGTAATTAGTTTTTGTTTAAAAGAATATCGATTTTTGCGGAGAGCTTGGCTGGGAAATTTTGGCGGAGCTGGCTTTGCTCAATTATCTTTGTTAAAGAATTAAGCGAATCTTTAGGCGCGAGAAACTGCATGCCGGTTTGTTCAAGAATTTGGCGAGCCTCTTTGTCTTGCTCTTTAATTTTTTCTGAGAAGCTAGCAAAAATAGCACGAGCAGAGGTTTTTAAAAGCTTTTTGTGAGCAGGAGCTAAAGCATCATAGCTGCGCTTGCCCATGACGAATCCACTGGAGACAAGGGTAAGCGGGAGATCTAAACTGTAGCGCACTTGCTTATGCCACTCAAGCGAGATTAGGGCTGTTGGGGTAGCATAGACACCATCTAACAAGCCTGTTTGCAGAGAAGGCAGAACCTCGGTAAGACTTATGCTAATGGCCGGAATTTTAAAAGCTGCCATCATATCCTTGGCAAACCTATCGCCTTTCCACAGCCACATTTTTGTTTCTCGTATGGAGGCTATGGAGGGAATAGGCTGCTGGGAGTAAAAATAGGCGAAGCCAACTTGGGTAAGCGCGATAAGCTCAAAGCCTTTTTTTTGGAAATACGGATTAAAATCGTCCACCATTTGCTGATAGATAATTTGGGCCTCGCTATAGGTATTAATTACACCGGGAAGCTCTAAGAGGCGAATTTCCTTACTGAAAGCACCAAGGCCATTCCCAGTGAAAAAGCCAGCATCTAATTGTTGTAGCTGAACTTTATCTTTCATTTCGGCCTCATCGCCTTGGCCGCCCCCGTAGTACACTCGGAGGAGGAGTTGTTTATCGCTTTGCTTGTAAACATCTCGAACAAGGCTGCGCATAAGCTGTCCCCAGCTAGAGCTTTTTGGGGCTAGCGTGGCAATCGTTATGGTTTTCTTTTGGGAGAAGCCTTGGGCCTGCATGAAAAAAACAGCCAGCAAGCAGAAGAAAACTATCTTTAAACTCTTTGGCTTGTAAGCTTTGTTTTTTTGTGTTTTTGTTAACGTTCTTTGCATAGAATATTTTTCTTTATAATAAATATAGCTAAAATAGAAATAAAGCTAGGAATAAAATGGAAATTTTCTATTTATATTTTAGCGGAGAAGCAGCTAGCTCTTCCAATCGTTCCAGCGCTAATAAGCGCTTTTTAATTTATTTTTTCATAGCGTATGGCTGCATAATGGGCATGGGTGGGGTGTAAAGTATTTTTAACGGGGTTACATCTAGTATTATAACGTTTTTAAGCATGTTTTTAGCCATAAAACTATAAAACAGGCATTAAAAATTTTAGCGGTTAGCTGTATTTTTTACTGTATATTCTCATAGGTGTTAAGCAGCAGCAGAATATCGCTATAAGGTCTTAGCGTTGAAAGAAATATTAGAATGAGAATTTATTTTTTGATATACATTTTTCTGAGTTCAATAGAAAATGTTTTCAAGAGAGTGTTTTTATTTAAGGTGAGGTTTGGCGTAAGTTCAGATCTGAATATAGAAAGCGGCCTCCAAATAATAGTGTAATCCTTTATTTTCTCATGGGCATCTAACTGTGATGATATTTCTTTAATGAAAGCAGCAATACTGCCTTCCACATAATACCGCATTTCCGTATTCAGATTGGCTATGTTTACAAAGGCAAGGACAACCACCTTTTGCTGCATGTTCAAGGTAGCAAAGGTATGTTCAATAAACATGTTTTTAACAAAGAGTTGCTGGATTTTCTCGAGGTTTATTTTCTTGCCATTGTTTAAAAAACAGAAATTATCAGCACTACCCAGTATGGATAAAAAGCAGTCATTGTCAATATCAGCAATATCGCCGGTGTTAAACCATTCTGTAATACTCTGATTTTTTTTTGCTGAGTGAGCGGGCGCGGGCGTTTTATCATGATGGGAGGCAGGCTTTAAAAGAGGGCTTTTGATGAAAAGCTCACCTTTCTTTGAAAGTTTTGCTTGTATAGGCTTTATTATTCGGCCTTGGGCCAGTGGTTTATAGAATTTGTTACTGCTTGCTGCCAGAAAAGAGGCCATTTCAGTAATGGCATAATGCTCAAAAACTTTTATGCCCATGTTCGTATAAAAGTTAAATGTCGATTCGGGTACTTTGCTAAGGCCTGTTACAACGTTTTTTATACTGTAGCCTAAATTCTTTCGTATTTTTCGATACACAAAAAAATTATAGAAGAGCCATAGAAAAGGCTGGTTCGATATAGATTTTTTTTGGGCATGGGCAATGGCTTTATTGATGACATAAGCTACGAGCGGATATTTCGATAAGGCCTCGCCTTGAATAATTTTAATTATTTTTGTGAGGGAATGGGGTTGAGTAATAAAAGTTGTGGGCCTGCTTACTAAAGAAAAATTCTTGTAGAAGCCTGCTTGTGGAAGAAGATGAATATGAACTCCTTTCTTTAAGCAAACATACAAGAAGATTCTGGTGAAAATATGAGGGAGTGGAACGTTGATTGTGATGGCTTGGTCCTTTTCCATGAAATCTATATACTTGCTGATATGTTCTATCTGCTGCAGAATATTTGCTTGAGACACTTTTGTTCTCCTATTATGAATTGAAGAGTAGAGGATATTTTTTATTTCATGATTTTTGCTTACTACGGCATGTCGTTCAAAAGCGTTTTTGTTTCGCTGAAGAACATCGGCGCCTAATTGCAGGAGGGTTGAGATCTTTACTACCTTAAGATCGGGGAAGTTGTTATTGGTGATGAGGCTTTGATATAAATGATCGCCAACAATAAGCAAGGAGATTTTTTTTTGAAAAGCGGTAAGGCTGTTAGCCGATGTTTCATTATTAAGAAATATTACTTTAATTTTATTTTCTTTAATAATGTGCTGCAGTCTATCAATGGGGGTTTCTTCAAAAATGCCCACGTTAACTGCACCTAAGCTAGCTAACATTTGGTCGAAAAAAAACCAGTAAGGAGAAGTGCTCATCATGATACCGGCATGATCTTTTTTTTGTATGCCAAGTTTTCGCAACCCTAACATGCCAGCTTTAATAATGAAGGCGGCTTCATCACCGGAATACGAGTGTGCTTTGTTATTGACGATTGAATGGAGAAAATGAGTTTGCCCGTAATTGTTTTTAAGCCAATCAAGTATTACTTGCCATAGTTGTGTATTCGGTATTGCTTGCTTTGTTAGAGGCATGGATCTTGTTAAGGCCTTAGCTTTAACGTTAGTTTTAGGCACGTTATCTTGAGCTATTTTTTTTATTTTTTGTATGGGAGTCATAAGTTCTAAAAAAATATCTTTGTTGTGCTTGGGGCCTGAGGCGAAGGACAAATTGAAAAGCCTGCGTATAGAATGAGTCTTATAAAATTAATATCAAGCTAGGCAAAACAGGCTTCATTTTGTAAAAGCGATGTTAGACGTTTTCGCAAATGATGCTCTCTATAAAATTCTGCTTGTATTGGTTTTTGTTGTTTCATGACCTGCTTGGAAAAAGTTTCTTTAGCAAGAGGCATGCTTAGGGATTTAATGGCTGTATGAATATTGGCTAGTTGCTGTTTGGTATAAGGCTTGGGAGAGAATTTTAATGACCAAAGTTTTGATGGTTTTGTGTTCACAGTTATTTGCTTGGCTTGGCTGGTTACTAGCTGTGCTTGGCTGCTTTCTGCACGGAAAATGTTTGTGCCGTATTGCTGCTTAAGTTGTTTTTGCAAATGCAAGAAACGTTCTTGATAGAGTAGAAGTTTGCTATCGCTCATGGCATAAGGTGCTTGAGGTGCTGGTGCTGGTGCTGGTGCTGGTGCTTGAGTCTTGTTTTTTTTCATGCCAGCAAAAAGGGGGAGCGCTAAGGTATCGAAAGACGATAATTTTTTGGCTTTATGAAAACATGATTGTGCTAAGGTATAACCAGAAGCATGGCTTTGAAACCCAGTATACGAGAAGTCTATGCCAAAGCTCATAATGTTTTGAAAGCCTAATTTTGCTAATAAGCGTATCATGCAATGTACCAGCGAGCCGTCCATTTCCAGAAAAGCAGCAGCGTATTGCTTTGCATTGGCTAAGGCTTCAAAAATATCTTTATCGTCTATGTAGAGGCATATGGGCAAGGCATGGGGCTTGGGCAATTCTTGGTTTTGCAGGAAGCTTGCGTATAATTGAAGGCAATGCAAGCTGGTGGAGAGCGAGGCGATGAGCGGCGGGGCGGGGCTTGGCTTGGCTGCTGCATCTAAGGGGAGCGGGCGTTCTTGGCTGGTTTTCTGGCATGGAAAATCTGTTATATTTTTTTCGCTACACCAGTGGAAATGCAAAGCATTAACCTGCCCGCCATCACTGGTCATAACGGCATCGAAAGCAATGCCATGTTTTTTCAGCCATGGCACCATGCCGGCTGCCGTGAAAATTGGGAAATAGCGAGCGCTTTCTTTTAAATGCTTAAGTTGATGCTCGCTTGACAAACCACTTAGCAAGGCTATGGCCGTGGCAGGGAGTTTATGATTTACTCCTTGCTGGGTAGCCGTTTTTTCGAGGGAGAGTGAATCGATAAAATATCGCGGCTGGAGGAGAAAAGACTCTTTGGCATGGGTATGCGGGCTTGGTTTTTCTAGGCGGCTTGTAAGGCAGGGCTGCCTAAGGTTGTTAAGCCTATTTATTTGCCAAAGAAGCGAGAAATATTGCTGGGTAATTTGCTGTGCATGCCGGCGGCGACTTATACGAGCAAGGCTCTGCTGAAAAAGGTCTCTATCGGCTTTTGGCATGTAAGGGCTTTTGATGATAAGCGCCTTAGACAGGCTTTGGGCCTGGGGGAGGCTAGCAACAAAGCTAGAAAGTTTTTCTTGGGCGCCTAAAATACTCCATAGGTAGGCTCGCTGCTGAGGGTTTTTCAAGCCTACCTTCAAAAGGGCGGTATCGACATCCTTATGAGAAAGTGCTAAGCTTTCAAAGATGAACCAGCGAACCTTGTTTTGTTTTTCTTGTTTCTCGAAATCTTGCAAAGCCTTAGCAATATGGTAAACTGGGAAAAACCCTAAGAAAAAAACAAGCTCTGCTTGGTTTAAATTCTGCCAGCGAAGAATTCTTTCGCCTTCCTGCAGGGGGTTATACTGTGAAGAGAGTTTTCTTCCTTGAAAAGAAAAAGCAAATCCTTGTTTATGAGCTTTTTGAATATGTAGCATTTTAGTAGAAACAAAAATAGAAATACTTGTATCTGCTAGGTAATATAAAAGGAAGAAGAGATGCAGGAAAAAGCAAGTTTATTTTTGTGTTATTTAATAGTATCACTTAGCGTGGCGCTCATGCAGGCGGGGAAAGAGATGATTATAATGCGTTTAAAAGCTAGAACATTGTTTACTCCCCAAGGACATTTTTGAATAAGTGTTAGGATCAGGGCTACCACTATGAAAGATAAGGTATAGGTTGCTATTACACGTTTAAAGTAGTTAAAAAAATTATTTCTGAAATTAAATCGATAAAAGTTGAAATACACAAATCCGGATATGAAAACTAAAGAAAGTAGCAAGATTCCCAGCACATTGTTTAAGGGTAGAACCATGCCCAACTGCCAAGCCTCTTCAGTGAAAGATACAGGAATAGCAAAAAGTGAAGCTCCCACGATTATCTGCATAATATCACGGGGTTTGAGCTCCACCATCAGCGGTTTAATGGCAAAATAAAGCACTTTTCCAGTTCTATCGCCAATGGGAATGATGCGATGTAGGTAGCCACCTAGCCGCTTAATGGTATGGCCTTTTCGGCTACTCATCTGCGATTGTTTTTTTTGTTTTGAAAGGCTGCTTGGGTCTTGGGGTATTTTGTTGAACATAGCTAACTTCCTTCTTGGCTTTGAGGTTTTTAAATTTAATTTTTAGCAGCTATGGCTAGCTAAAGCAATAGAACTAGGCTAAGCACTAAAAGCTAAGCGCTAATAAAACTTCCGCTTCTTTTTAAGAAAATAGCAGAAGAATGAAAGTGTTATTAAGTATTAAAAGTAGTGTAAATATCTTAGTATTAACAGAAAGCAAGAAAGCAGATAAAAACAAAAGGAGAAAGGCGGGGAGAAGTGGATAAGCTAGACAAAAACATGTCTAGAAAATACTTAACATACTTTAAAAATTAACAATTACAATATAAAATTCTCGTAAGTAATGTGAAAAACAGGAAGCTGCTGCTACTGCTTTCATTTGGAGGCTGGCTTTCGTTTAGGGGGCTGGGCTTTTTCGTTTGGGGCTTTGCTTTGCTGGGCTTTGCTTTGCTGGGCTTTGCTTTGGTTTGTTCAGGGTTTGATGGTGAGTATCGTTATGAGAGTATACCTTGAATAAGAATTTTAGTAGGGATATTATTGAAAGACGGCAAAAAAGAAAATTTTATAGTTTTTTAAAAAAACTTAACTTTGTCTGATAAATAAGAGAATGAAGCCCTCGGTTATTCATAAATATAGATAACAAGGGTGTGGGCTAACTTGTCGTGCAAGCTTTGGCGCTTAACATTTGTGGTTAAGTAGAGGTATCCGAGCAAGAAAATACCAGTGCTTAGAGGTAGCAGGGCAAGGCGTATAAAGCACTGCAAAACACTCATGCGTCCGCCAGTTTCTTTGTGAATGTGCATGCCTAAAATTATCTTTCCCGCCGTGCTAGAAAGTGCTAGGTAGAAAAAAAGCAAGTAACAAAGCGTGCAAGCTAAATATAAAAAGTTAAATTCAAATGTGCTAATATAGTCTCCGGCGTAACCGCGTTCAAGGCCTATTGTAAGAAAGAATATGATAAACATGTCTAAAATGGCAGCGCCACTGCGCGCTCGAAGTCCAGGATATACTTCTAAAATTTCTTGTGAGGCGGCACCAGCCTCTTCAGGATTGTTTGTTTTTTGCTGGTTTAAACTAGCTTTTGGCGGCAGGCTAGCCTTTCTGGAATTTTCGGGGTTATTCATAAATCATACATATTTTGTTGGTCAAGAAAAATTCTAATTTCTTATTCCATGCCTATAGTATAAACTATATTTAGAAAATTACCTAAGCAGAAGTGTGGGTTTTTTGCCGATGAGAAAAACTAAATAAAGAAGCCTAAAATAGAAATATAGAAGTCATGAGAGCTACAGCACGGTTTACGCTAAGAAAAGAAGCTGAATTTGCTGAAAAAATGTTGCTGCAACAGCATTTTTTAATTGAAGTACACAAAGAAGCCAGTGCAGAAGAAGCTTGGATCTTGTATGTTTCCGAAAATAAGGCTTTTGCAGCAGTAAGAGCGCTTCAAGCATGGCCATGGCAGAGCATGGAAGCGCTTATTGGCATGGCTTAGCTGGCACAGTGATGCCCGATGCTCTTTACTCTGCTGGGACTTAGAGCGCTACCAACAAGTATAGCTTGCTGGCTAAGGCTGCATCACTGGCTAAAAACAAAGCGGCAGAGGCTGAAAGCTGCTCGGGTTTGCGATGAAGGTATTCCCCTAAATTAAGCATGTTAGCAAGCGGATGGACTTTTTCAGTAATTTCCTTTTTTGGAATTTTTGCCATTTTTAGAGGAAAAGCAATGTTTGAGAAAACATCCTCTCCGCCAATAAGAATTCGACCAGCTGTTAATGTTTCTAGGCCAGCTATCAACCTAAGAAGAGTCGGTTTTCTGCAGCCCGAGGGTCCCAGAAAAACAACGAAATCACCTTCTTTAACATGCAAGTTAAGCGAGGGTATAATCTGCGTAGATACGAAGGACTTCAATACGTTTTCTAAATGAATATGGGTTGTTCTCTGGCAAATGTCTTTTTCGTAAGAGTGTAATAAGTAAGTTAGCAAAGGCTTGAGGTTTATTTCTTTTTATTAAAAAACTGTGAAATATAATATAGTCGGCTTTGTTTTTGCCTTTATCTATATAGCATAGTAGCAGAAATGCAAGCGTCAGCAAGCCTCAGAAATGCAAGCGTCAGCAAGCCTCAGAAATGCAAGCGTCAGCAAAGCC
>JAUXHF010000262.1 GCA_030621685.1 Spirochaetota bacterium | reverse complement strand
ATTAAATAGCGTAAGGCCATGCACTTTATAGGGTGCTGGCTAGTTATACATACTATAATATAACTATAATATAACTATAATATAACTATAATTACTACTTACTATTTATAGGGAATAGTACACAATTAGAATTTTAAGGGCGGCGGCAGTTAGCTTATTTTCGTAACTTTCTTAACAACTTCTTGAAGGAAGAAGCATACTTATTATGATTGAAAAAATATTCTTTGAAAAAAATTTTGAAAAGGGCTACGATGCCGTATTGGTATTCACTAATGCTGTAACAAGACCTGCCAGCAATGAGCTGCAATTGAAAAAAAAGAAAAAGCCTAAGGTTGTGATTAGGCCTGTGCTTGGCAGTATAGCTATGCCAAAAAGCTTTCAAGTTTTCTCGAATGAGAAATTTCTTAATGACCAGATAGCGCCCCATGTTAAAGATCAAAGCTATCAGGCTAAGCCAGGCGAGATCTTTCCGATATATAGCGAGGGGCTGTTTCGTCAAATTGTCTACATAACCTTGCCTACTCTTTACAATAAAAAAGATGGGGAAAATTTTGTAGTAAATGAGCTTCTCAATACTTTGCGTGAATTGGTAGCCACGGTGATCTCGCAGCAAAAACGAAGTTGCAACATAGCCATTGATTGCAGCAAACTGGCCTTTTTGGCGGGGCAAACAAAAACGACTGAAGCCAGCCTCGTTCGTTGCATAACCGAAGCTAGTTTCTTAGGTGATTATCGTTTTGATAGCTACTTAAGCAAGCCGCTAGCTGCCCGCCATACGCTTAGTTTAGTTGGGGCTATAGCCATAACACCAGCCTTGCAGAAAGCTGCTAGAGAAAGCAGGCTTATTGCCCAAGCCACAAACCATGCTAGAGATTTAGAGAATGAGCCTCCCAACTGCTTAGGCGTGGCAGAATTTGTTGCTCGGGCAACAAGCTTTGCCAAACAGGCAAAGTTCAAAATCAAAACTCTGGATACGAAGCAGTTACGAAAACAAAAATTTGGCGGCATTCTTGCTGTCAACGCCGGCTCTGATGAGGGGGCCAAGCTACTTACGCTAGAATATAAACCGGCTAAGCCGCTTAGCCACAAACAAAGCGTACTTTTTGTGGGGAAAGGAGTTCTTTTTGATAGCGGCGGCCTTTCGATAAAGCCATCTAAGGCTATGGAAGAAATGAAGATGGATATGTCGGGGGCGGCGGTAGTGCTTTTAGCGCTTTGGGCGATAAGTTTGCTGAAATTAGAAGTAAGGGTTATCGCTGTCATTCCGCTTACCGAGAACCTGATAGGCCCCCAGGCCTATCGCGTTGGCGATCTGCTTTCTATGTATAACGGAAAAACGGTAGAGGTTACCAATACCGATGCCGAGGGCAGGCTTCTTTTAGCCGATAGCCTAGCCTATGCTACGGCGGCGTTTAACCCGGATTACTGCATAGATGTGGCCACGCTTACAGGCGCCTGCGTGGTGGCGCTTGGCTCTGAGTATGCCGGACTCTGGAGCAACAACGATAAGCTGGCTGGCATGCTTAGCAAGAGTGGCGAGCGGACGGCTGAAGCACTTTGGCGAATGCCTTTAGATGCTGCCTATCTTGAAGATATGAGATCGAAGGTGGCTGACCTGAAAAATGCCGCATCCACGCCTTACGGCGGCGCCATCACGGCTGCAAAATTCCTGCAGCAGTTTATTGGAAAAGGCGCTTGGGCCCATATCGATATTGCTGGCGTTATGTCTTATGCTGCAAGCAAGGGGTATAAAAAAGCCGGCGCTAGTGGTTTTGGCGTTCGTTTGTTAGTAGATTTTATCTCTTGCTTAGCTAATAAGACTAAGGAAAAATAGCTTTTCTTTTCTAATAGACAACAGCAGCAGCAGAGCCTTGCATGACAGCAGCAACGTATGGCGACGGCGTAGAGCTAGCGGATAATTATTTCCCGCTTCAAAAAGCCTTGAAACTGGTGGGGATTGGGAAGAAAGGAAGCCGCCCAATACCCGCCGACCTCATAGAAAGCGTAGCCGATGATATAAAACAAGCACAGTCGCCGGCTATTGCTCGGGGGGCTTTCTTTGCAGCTCTTTTATATCGTGCTCGTTTTTCCTTGCTTGGCCCCGAAGAGCAGGGCCTTTTCCGCCTTATAGATGAAACAAGCGATGTGGCGGAAATACTGGCAAGCAGAGATTCGGCAAGCCTGTTTTTGCGTAAAATATTTTCTTCCAAGTTGCCAGAAACATGGCAGGACATGGCCTTAGATCTTCTTGAGGGCAAGAAGATGAGCCTTGAAGAAGCAGAGAAAATGGCCGATTTCTTGCTTAAAGAAGCTAGGCCAGCTAATAAGCAAAGTGGCAGAGAGGCTTTCTGTGGTTTTGTAATCTCGTATCTTAGGCTGCGTTATGAAAGTTTTGATGAGTGGTGCGGGTTTTACAATTCGCTGAAAAGCCGGCTTTTGCCGCTTGAAAACCATCACCGAGAGCTTATTATTTTTAGCGAGCCGATGAACGGCTTCAAACAGAGCATGTTTCTTTCGCCGCTTATAGCAGCAGCGCTTAGGCGAGAGTACCCGGTAGAAGTGGCGCATCTAAGTGGCAGAAATCCCGGCCCCAAATTT
>JAUXHF010000189.1 GCA_030621685.1 Spirochaetota bacterium | reverse complement strand
GTTATGTTATAATTAAAAAAAAGCTTAACTGTCAAGCAGATTTAACTGTCAAGCAGAGGTATTCTGCTGAAAAACAGGCATTATAATTAAAAGATGGGAGGTTTAGCTTATGAAACATGGCTACTCTGCTGAAAAACAGGCATCGAAACCAGCCTCGCAAGTCTCGCCAGTCTCTTTTGCTAGCAAATTACACAAGAGCTGCGGAAAACATAACACAGCCTTGATGATAGGCTTAGACCCCAATATAGATCTTATTCATCCATTGTTAAAGCAGGCTTTCGAGAGAAAGCCAGAGGCTTTTTTTTATGAACAAACCCCAGCGCATCCGCTAAACCCTTTACTGGAGGCTTTGTTGCAAGGCAGCTTAAAAGAAGTCTTGAGAAGAGATGAGCATGCTAAAAATGCTTTACTTCTTGCGGCTTTCTCTAGGTTTATTATAGATGCCAGCTACGACAGGCTGCCTTGCCTTAAAGTTCAAGTGGCCTTTTTTGAAAGAGAAGGCGCTTATGGCATAGCAGCTATGCAAGATGCGCTTAGCTACGCCCATGCAAGAGGGATGCTCTGTATTCTTGATGCAAAGCGGGGGGATGTCCCTCATACAGCCGCGCAATATGCCAAGGCTTATTTAGCAGCAGAGAGTCCGTATAACGTAGATGCTCTCACGCTAAACGTTTATATGGGAATGGATTGCTTAGATCCTTTTCTTGATGAAGCAAAAAAAAATTCGAAGGGGCTTTTTTTATGTGTGAAGACATCTAACCCCGGTTCTGCCGATTTTCAAAACCTAAACTGTACTGCCTCTGTCTCTGGCTCTGCCTTGCCTGTGTATTTGCGTATGGCAGAAAAACTAGAGCAAGTGAGAAAAAAAAACAATGAAAGTGTTTTGTTAGGTATTGTAGCGGCAGCTACCAAACCACAAGAGGCAAAGGAATTGCGGGAAAGGTTTCCTGACATGCCCTTTCTTGTTCCCGGAATTGGGGCGCAAGGTGCTAGCCTAGCAGATCTTTCCGCCTATACCTATACTTGCCATGCCAGTGGCATGGCTGAAAAGCAAACTGCCAGCTCTGGTTTTAAAGGAGCTTTGTTTTCGGTTTCTCGTGCTTTGTTATATCCGCATATTTATGATAACAATAGTAATAACAATATTAATATTAACTCGGCTACTTTGAGTAAAATGAAAACTGAACAGATAAAAGAGACTGCTATGGTTATTATGGCTGAACAGAAGCAGGCCATCCATGCCAAAATAGAAGAGTATAAGCGCTATCTAAATTCTTGAAAAAAAAGGGCTTGCAGAAAGCGCTTATACGATGAGCCGGAAGCCGGCTTTAAGCATTAAGCTAAGCGGGCGGCGTTAAAACAATCTGCAAAATGCTGGCTAAGCTAAACACAACGAAGGCGCCTAATATTAAAATTACGCAGTGTTTTTTAATAAAACTCTCTTCCATCCGCAGAACATAAACAAAGATATAAAATGGAATTATTATAAGGAACAGTGTTTTCTTCCACTCTTTATGTTTCAGCGTAAGCGTAAGGCAGATTAAAGATCCTGCCAGCATGCTGATGTAGCTTAAATTAGTGAGAAAGGAAAGAACAAAAACCATGTATCGCTTATTTTTAGCTTGTTTCGCTGCTATTATTTTTAATAAAAATATTCTCAGCCCCTAATAAATTTTACTAAGTAAGCTGTATTCGTAAATTATACTATAAAAGGGCTACTGCTTATAATACTTTTAGAGATACTTTTAAAGATACTTTTAGAGTGGCTTTTCAAAAAATAGTGTAAACTCTCTGCTAATATAAATGAAAGGTGTCTTAAAATGTTGTAAGTAAGCCAGTAAGTAAACTAAAAAGCATCGTTATGATTGTTTTAACAATGCTTTTCACAATAATTTTGATAAATTGCTTGGTTGATGTACTGTGAAGCCTTGATGGTTTTATAACAAGCCTTAGCCATGTGGTACATGTTTTAAGAGTAGTAAAGTTTATGCCTTGTTACTTTTAGATATTTCTAACAAAAAGAAGGAATTGAAACGACAAGCCCTGCAATTCATTTACAACTTACTTATATAACTTACTTATAACTGCCATACTTTCCGATAAAATACCAGCCAACCAGCCAACCTTACTGAAATTGAACTTGAAATTGAAATTGAGAATATGCAAGAAATTTTGGATGTATTAAAAGAGCTACCCCGGCGAGCATGTCCAGCTTTCCCAAAATATCGGCTTCAAACAAGGGAGGTATGCCTAGGCAAATTACAGAAATTTCATATGGGGGGAGGCAACCCTATCAAAAAGCAGTCGATGATTACTACGGATACAAATGACATCCCTAAAGCGCTGGCGGAAATAGAAGAATTGGTAGCAGCAGATGCCCAGCTTATCAGGCTTACGGTGCCTAATCTACGGGCTGTAAAAAGTTTAGAGAAAATAAAAACGGCGCTTGAACAAAGAAATATAGATACGCCTCTGTGTGCCGATGTGCATTTTACTCCGAAGGTAGCCATAGCCTGCGCGGCTGTTGTGGAGAAGGTGCGGATTAACCCGGGCAACTTCGCCGACAAAAAACGATTTGAAACGCTTAAGCTTGGCGCTGAAAGTTATAAGCTGGCCCTAGAGCGAATAGAACAGCGTTTTTTGCCGCTCATTGATGTTTTGAAAAAATATGGCGGGGCCTTGCGTATTGGTGTGAACCACGGCTCGGTTTCCGATAGAATTATGACAAAATACGGCGATACTCCCTTAGGCATGGTGCATTCGGCTCTGGAATTTTTGGATATTGCTGAAAAGCATAGTTTTCATAACATCGTAATTTCAATGAAAGCCTCAAACCCTTTGGTGATGGTGCATGCCTATAGGCTGCTTGTGGCCTTTCTTCAGCGCCGCAAGATTTTTTATCCGCTTCATCTGGGCGTTACCGAAGCTGGGCAGGGCGAGGATGGAGCTGTGAAATCTGCCGTGGGCATAGCCACTTTGCTAGCCGAGGGCATCGGCGATACCATCCGCGTTTCGCTTACCGATGACTCCCGTCATGAAATTCCTGTATGCAAGGATATTATTGATAGCATGGCTTTGCCTTGTCATCCTAATCTTAGATTGGCGGCTTGCAAGGGTTTTAATAAGGCTGAAGATGGCGCTTCTGAAATTTTTAATGATCTTAAACATCCCTCGAAAAAAATGGAGGCAGATGATGATGATGGTGAGTCTTGGTTTTCAAATTTTTTCACAGAGCAGGAAAGAGCCAGCTATCATGCCATGGGGTTTGCCTATAACTTTTACACAAGACCAACGCGGCAGCTGTCTATATTTGGCTCTAGCACGACGCCCAAACTGTTGCTGCGCTTAGGTTTAGGTCTAGCGAAGCAAGAGCCGCGCTTTCGCAGGGCGTATATTCAAAAAATAGTAGAAAAAACGGATGCAACGGATGTTCATGTTGCCGATGCTTTTTGCTGCTCGGCGGATATCTTGGAAGAACATAAAAAACTAGCAGACTTTATTTCTTCTGAAAACATTACTCTTATAGAAGATCTAAGCGGGGGGCAGGCTACTCTTTTAGCAGGAAAATTAGCAGGAAAAACAGGAAGCATGTTGTTTTTTTCTTCGCTAGCAGAGTATCTTGCTGCTAAAGAGAGCGATGGCAAGAGTCTTTCTTTGAAGAAAGGAAGTAACACAGGGCTAACAGGAATAGCTGTAAAAGCAGAGGAGCTGCTAGCAGATTTCAAAAATTCAGCCGTCTCGGTAGCAGGGTCTTGGCAAAGAGGAGAAAGCAAGCTTTTAAAAAAGCTGCCAGCAAACACGGTAGTGGTACTCCAGCTAGGTAACAGCTCCTTAGCTTTAGTGCAGCAATTGCAATATTACCAAGCGGCTATATTTTCTCTTTTGTTACAAAAACTAGGAAATTCGAATTTCCCTATTTTACTGCGTATCAAGCTAAAAGAAATTGTTAGGGGCAGCGAAGGAAAAAATATTGGGGAAAATATTGGGGAAAGGCAGCTAGCCACCGTTCTTGCTAGCCTCTTAGGTCCGCTTTTCTTGGATGGGCTGATAAATGGTATTTGGCTTGAAAGTGAGGGCTTAGAGAGTAGGACGTATGAGCATGTTTCTAGCATAATTTTTTCAGTGTTTCAGGCTAGCCGGCGTAGAATAGTTAAGCCAGATTACATCTCTTGTCCTTCTTGTGGAAGAACCTTATTCGATTTGCAAGAAGTAACAAAAAAGATAAAATTGCGCACCGAGCATCTGAAAGGTGTTAAAA
>JAUXHF010000122.1 GCA_030621685.1 Spirochaetota bacterium | reverse complement strand
AGTTTCTAGGTCTTGCTGGCAAACAAAAGTTTTCTGCAAATACTCTTTTACAGTCTTGCCGAGTAAGCGCTTATTTTCCGATGCATTTAAACTTCTTTTCGTAAACGAGCGCTGCGCCTCAAAGGCTAAATGGCCTAAGAGCTTATTGGTAAAACCGTGAAAGGTTTGAATGTAGGCTTGGGGCAGCGAAGTCTCAGCTTTGTTGATGGTTTCCAGAGTATCTTGTTTTAGCTTCGCAAAACTAAGGGCTTCGTTTGTTTCAGTTACTGCTTTTGTAGTTAGTTTTTTTTCGATAAAGCTGTGAAGGTATTTTGCAAGCGATGGCTTGTTTTCAGAAAAAGAAGCTTTTCTAAAAACTTTTAGATTGGGCCAAAACTCCAGAAGCCTGCGTAGCTCTAGCATGCTATGGAGCAAGCGGCTTCGTATTTCTGCGGCGGCGGCATTTGTATAGGTAACTACGATTATCTCTGTAGACTTACATTTTTTTTCTAGGAGCAGCCGCAGAAAGAGCGTAATAAGCGAATATGTTTTTCCGCTACCGGCGCCGGCCTCTACCAGCACTTTGCCATGGAGCTTTGCTTCGTAGGGATTAAATGCTTTTGTGGCAAGTTTTGTGTCAAGCCAGCTTGGCGATTTAGCTGGCTCTTCTAAGTGGCTTTGTTTTTGAGAAAGCTTCATAGGTTACGTTAGAATTTTATATTGTTTTCGAACTCGGTATCAATTTTATATTATTTTCGAACTTGGTATCAATTTATATTACTTTCGAACTTTGTATTTTTTTAGTTTAAAAATTTTTTGTTGCTCAATAAGGGTCATAGGGAGTGATTTCTTCAGCCATGGGCAGAAGCAAGTCTTGGTTTACATGCTGAAAAAATCCGGAGTTTGAAAACAAGTTTTTGGCAGAAGGAAACAGCCTTGTATAGAAAGCTTGGCGATTATCGGCTGCCAAGCTGCGCTCCTCGCCAAATATTTTTTTTGCTTTTGTTAGAGCTGCAAAAGGGTCAGGGTCTTTTGGTTTTTTTTTCGGGTCTTCGTTATGAATTTTGAAGCATTCTCCCCAAAATGCCATGCTGGCATTTTCGAATAATGGCAAGGCTTGCCGCTGGCCAGATTGGAAATAAAATATAAATTTGGCAAGCGTAGCGGCTGCACGCTGAGGCGGAAACTCTTCGCTTGACATTCGTAGCAAGCAGCCTTTTTTTGCCAGTGGATGCGTGCTTGACATGCCAAAAAAGTTGTTTTCCTTTATGCCTTGGGAAACAAGAAAGGCCTCGCTTACGTTTGGTTCTAAGAGAAAGCAGCATAAGGCTTCTAAATAAAAACGAAATAACACAGCTAGCTTCAAGGGAGAGGAGTGAACATGCAAAAGTAGGAAAGTAGCTTCGTTGGCTTCCTTGTTTTCTTTGTTTTGCTGAAGCAAAGAAGGGATGCTCGCTTGCAGCTGTATATCTGTGCTGGCTTCTTGTAAGGGAGGTAAAAGCTCTGGAAGAAAAGATGAGAGACGTAAGCTAAGCGTTGTTGCTATTGTTTTCGAAGCTAGTTTGCTACTCAAATGAGATTCAGTCTTAGCTACAAAATGAGATTCAGTCTTAGAAGGCTGTGATGAAGCAGCCTTGCTAGAAAGCTCTTGATACAGGGGCATGCCAAGAGCCAACTTTTTGTTTAACAGGGCAAGCGCAGGCTCCCAGATTTTCAAAAAATCGCTATCGAGTTTTTGAAAAGCCTGCTGGCCTAATATGGAATTTGGGAAATCTTTATACTTCTGTAGCCATGTTTTTTCGTTTTTTTGAAGTTTGGGATATTGCAGAAATGTTTCTAATGAACATTGTGCTAGCCGCTTTGAGCGATACGAGGCAAGCAAGAAAGAATCTACTCCGAAGTCATCGGGCTTAGCATGGGAGAAATCTTGGGGCTGGGCCATGCCAAGAACTTCCTTAAAATAAAAACGTGGCGGATTGCTGAAAAAGTAAGAAAGCTCTTCAAGTGATAGCTTGGGTACTCCTTCGCCTTTTACGCTGCTTCTGAAAGCTTGTTCTTTGTGAAAACTATCAACAAGAGTTTCAGGCTCTAGCGGATGAGCTGGGGAAGCGCTAAGCGGCGCGGCTTGTTGATGGGCTGTTTTATGCCCAGGCGGGTTTTGCTTGCCGGCTTCTTGGCTAACTTGAAGAAGATGCATAAGCTGGGCAGTTTTGTAGTAGGGCCTATGAAAGGCTTTTTGTGAAAGTTTTTCTGCTAACACTAAGCCATGTGGGCTATTTGTTTTCTGGCTTTGCTCTTCTAATGAGGGAGGAAGTTTGCTGGCGCTTAAAAATTCTAAGGGATTAAATCCTTCTTTATACTCTTCATAGCTAAGAAGCTGAAGCAGCGAAAAGCCATCGGCTGGGAGGGCTGGGGGGACTAGGGCCTGGCTTGCTACTCTTTCTGCCAGCTTCCCAGAAGCGTTAGCAGGGTTAGCAGGAGCAGGGGCATCGCCTATAAGCGCAGTAAGCAGATTGAGACAAGAAAGAATTACTGGCGAAGGAGGAGACGGCTGCGTTTGGCGTTCTTTCTCAGAGAAAAATGGGGGATCTATCCAAGAGATAATCAGTTGTTCTTTGGTGGCCAGCAGAATTTCCAAAAACAGCATTTCATTATCTCTTTGGCGCCGGCGATCTCCGGGATCTGGTTTATCAAGCATAAGGTTAAAACTATGCGGGATTTCTTCGCCAGGATAGGTTTCGGCTTCCATTCCAAGTAGCACGATGAGCTTAAAAGGTAAGGAGCGCATGGGAACGAGTGGAGAAAAACTTATGCCACCACTTAAATACCCGCCTTGGCGGATGCTGCGGCTTTCAAAAAATTTCTGCAGGGCAATAAACATGGTGCTAGAAGAAAGCTCATGGCTTTTAGAATTTCTGAATAGGGGTTCTAAGTTTTCTTTAAGATCGGTTAGAAAATAAAGCGGAGAAGACTCTGCTGGCATGCTAGAAAAAAAACTTTTGGCGAATTCGAAGAGTCGTGATATCCATGTAGAAAGCAAGGCTGGTTTTTTGAATTCCACCTTTAGTTGCTGGAATCTACGCCAGAAATGCAAGAATTTCCCAAACAAAAGCATGAGGGCTTCGTCTTCATCATCTTCCCAAGAATCTGTCAAAAATTCAGCGGCTTGGCTACCATGGCTATCTTGGCTATTAAGAGTTACCGGCCTTGTTGCGAAGGCCTGTAGCAAAAATTGATAGGGTTTTTTTAGAGGCTGTATGCGCCGACTAAGGAAGGCTTGCAAACTCTGGCGGTCTTCATCAAGTATTCCAAAAGAACGTAGCGGAGCCTGCATAGAAAAAATGCTTTGTATGTTTTCTTCGCTAAGCTCCTCTTGATTGTCTTCGGCAGTGCTGGTTTCTAGCATATTCAAGAGCAAGAAAAATTCCTGCTCGCTGGCATGTTCTTCTTGATATGACTCGCCGTACCATAGCGAGAAAGGGATTTTCTTGCGTGCTGTGAAAATTTTTTTAATGAGCGGCTTATAGCTATCGTAGTTATTGGCCATGACTAAAACATCGCTTGGCTGGATATGGCTTGATTGAATATTACTTGGGCTAGGTTTTGTGGTGAGTATCCCAAGTAGCAAATCGTGGAGGGTTTCCACTTCACGCAGGCGACTGGAACAGAGGCGTAAGCTAAAGGAATAACGAAGCTTCTCTAGGGCAGAGCCGGCGGCGCTGGCACTGGTACTGGTACTAGCATTCATGTCTGCTATCTTGGCTTTTGAAGGCGGCGGAGAATGTGGGGTCGAAGCATGTGGGCTATTTGAGCTGGCTTGGGAATATTCTTGGCATGCCTGTTTATACAGCTTCTTTAGAGAATCTTGAAGAGCCGCGCCTTTGTTAGAAAGACTTGAAAAAAAATTTTCTTGATTGCTTTTACTGGTTAAATCTCCGTCATGCCTTAGGCTTTGTTGTAGAATTTTCAGCAAAGTTGGTTCTCGTTTAGTTTTTTGTATATTTTTTTTCTCTTTAGCCGAATGTTCTTCTTGGCTAGCCCTAAGGACTTTGTCTAGCTTGATAAGCCGCAGCTCTTGAGAGCCAGCAAAGATATTGGAAAAAACTTGCTGTTGATCTTTGAAACCTTGGCCAAGTTCTCGGAGTAAAAAATTTTTTGTATCTAGCGGAAGAAGGAAGCTAGGGTTAAGTAAAAAATAATGTAGGGGAATGATGTTAGAAAGTGCTTTTAGAGCATGGAGGTAAAGCGGCGGCAGGTAAGAAACGCCAAATACGATAATTTGTGGCCATGCCGCTTGTAGTTTGCTTATCCGCTCTTTTAAGAGCTGACTTCCAAGTGGGCTTAGGTTTAAGTGAGAAGCAGGCCTTGTGTTGTTATATAACAGGCTAAGAAGCTGTTGCTGGGTTTCATTGTAATGATCTGCCTTTAAGAATTTGCGTATTTTCTGCCAAGCTATAGCCTGCGCCGTCTTATGCAGCTGCTCTTTAGATATTGCCTTGGCAGAGTCTTGATATTCAAAGGGGCGAAGCCCCTCAAAATCTTGTAGCCACGCAGGACGATAGAAAATGTATTGTTCGTAGAGGTCGGCAAGCTGCCAAGCTAAGTCGATAAGCCGTTGTTTTGATAAGGCTTGCTGGGGCATGGCAAAATACTGCAAGTAAGAACTCAGCCAGGCCAGCTCATTTTTTTTGAATTCAAAGGCTGCAAGCCTAGATCCAGTATGCTGCTTGTTAGGGGAGGGCGAAGAATCTCTTGCCTCTACAGCGCTTAAAAGAAATTCTAAACAAATAAAAAACAAGTATCGCCTATCGTAAGCCATGTTTTTTTGGGCGCCAGGCATGCTGGTGGTTTCATCTTTATATTCATGCGCTAGCTTGGGGCTGAGAAAAGAGCTTAGTGTTTTTAGAAAAGCCTTAGGATAGTAAAACTTTAATCCTGAAGCTGTTTGAAAGGTTTTAGCGAAAAAAATTTGCAGGTAGCGCTGCATCGGCTGGCTTTGCACAACAAAGCTTATGTCTTGAAAGGGGTTATATTTTGAACGCTTGCTGATAAGCTGCTGCAGGGCTTTTTGCAAGTCTTCGATATGGGTGGCCACATGGAGGTTGAAGGTATGGCGAGCTGCTTTGTTATCCATGGCTGTTACCAGGCTAGGGCTATTTTAGTTTTCGCCGAATTCGGTAGAAGAGCTTTGTTGCTTGCTTCAAGCCATGCGCTGGAGCTGGAGGAGAGCTTTCTTGAATATGCAGGCTTGCTTCGTTTTTTATGGCTAAGGCACGAAGAAGTAAGCTACGAAAAGACTTACGAGCAAAAAGTGTTTTTTCCACAAAGAAGCCTGGCCCCTCGCTACTGGCTAAATTACTTCCGTAAAACTGAAGTTTCCCTAAGGCGCTGCCTTGCATGCTTAGCCCATGAAAATCTGCATGGCTTGAAAGTTTTGCCGGAGAGAAGCTTGCGGCTTGAAGGTGCAAAGGCTCTTCTAAGAGAGTGAAAGCTAAAGGTTGGGGCTGGCTGAGTAAGCTGGCTAGCTGGCTAAGAAAGAAACGTTTATCGGCGAAAAAAAAAGCGGCCTCTTGAAAACTATGCCAGAGTAAGCTGCCGCCGTTTTGCGTTAGTAAATTGAAAACTAATTCTTCTAATTGCTGGACCTTGGCTGTTTCGCTTTGATTTTCTAAGGCATTTTTACGAGGCTTCGGTGTTGCTGGATTTCCCGTTACCGTTACCGCAGAAGCTGCTAGCGTAGATGCAAATGAGACAAATAGCAAGGCTCCGCCATGAAGCGGAAGGCTTTGTTTGCCACTGATGAAAAAAGGCAAACGAGAAGTAGCATAAATTGCCGCATACGAGAAAAACTTAGAATCTTCTATGCCCCGAGGCTGTAAGTTTAGGTCTTGGCAAAACGGCAAAGGCTTTTCGGGCTTCGTGCTGGTATCTGGATTTTGTTGCGCTAGGTTTTTCTGATTATGAAAGCTCTTTCGAAAAATCCGAAAACATAAGCTGGCAGAACCTGAACGCTGCTGGCTTGTAACATTACTCTTGCTAGCAGAAGTATGGCTAGCATCTGCTGAGAAAACTGAATGTCTGCTCTTGCTTGAATGGCCGCCGATGTCGCCGGTAAGACAGAGTTTTAGTTTTGTTGGAAATTCAGGAATCTGAGCATGTTGCTTTAAACCATGCTGATGAAGATAGGGCTTGCCCTTAGCATTATGGCCTAGGCCCAGGCCTAAGATAAGCTCTAAGGAGG
>JAUXHF010000066.1 GCA_030621685.1 Spirochaetota bacterium | reverse complement strand
TAGATGATTTTCGTACTAGTTTTTTTGCTTTATTCACTTTGTATTCAAAATAAGGCTTGCTTTCTATTTTTTCGTTTCTAGTCATTTTAAAAAATCTTGACGAGTTTCATTCTGTTCTTTGTGAACGTCTCGCCAATTTGGACGATTATATCTTAAGTCATTCATAGATAGTATCTTTTATTGATCCAACAGCTTTTTGTTCCCTATAATTTCTTTGTATGGTGGATTGCCAATTTTTGTTAGATAATGGTAGCATTAAAAGAAAACTTTTTTGCTAATTAGCAAAAAAACAGCTTAGCGGAAAGCTTGCAGTATATTTTGAATTTCTCTAAATTTTTCGAATTTAGCTACTGCTTATTCTGCGTACCATGAGATTGCTTATGAAAATAAGTAAAATCCCAAGAAGGCTAAGCCATCCCCAAGAATATCCTTCGAAAAGAGAGGAAAGCCCTAAGGCTATTATTGGCAAAATAAAGGAAACATAGGCTGAACGCTCAGGGCCTATCATGCCGATGAGTTTTACATAGGCACCAAAGGCAATAACCGAGGCAAATACAGCAAGGAAAAGTAGAGAACCAATGTATTTTCCAGTACGTTCAATATGCACAGGCTCTCCCCGTAGTATCGCCAGTAGGAAAATAAAAGAAGCTCCGTAAAGCATGCCAAAAGCATTCATTACAGCTACTTTCAATCCACGTCTCTGATTATAAGCCGAAGTGATATTGCCTAAAGAAGCACTGAAAGTAGCAACCAAGGCTAGGGCAAGCCCTAAGAGTTTTTTGTTTTCAAAACTAAAATCTTGGAAATCCGAAAGGAATATGATGCCCATGCCAGTAAAGCCAATAAGCGCCGTGCCAATAAGCGAAAGCTCAAGTTTTTTTCTTAGCAAGGCACTGCCTATGAACAAATTCATAAATACGATGGTAGAGAACGTAAAGGCGGTTATCCCACTGGTAATATAATATTCGCTTAAATAAAAAAGCCAGTAGTTAAGACCAAATAAGGTAATGCCTTGAAAGAAAATGAAGATATGATCTTTGATGGAAGCTCGCAGTGACTCTTTTTTTATAAAGAGATAAAGAAATAAAATAGCTGCCGCTATAAAGAAACGATAGCTTACCGAAAGCATGGCATCCACTTCCCCCTCCTGCATTTTGATGAAAGTCCACGAAAATCCCCATATCAGCGTAGGTGTTGCAAACAGGAAGGCATTTGATATTTTTTCTTTTTTGTCCTGGCTGCTATCATCCATAATGCAAGCAACTACAACTAGCGAGGAACTTCAGATTCATGCACGGCGGCTGGAATAATGTCGCCCTCTTGTTTTATTCGTAGCACAAGGAATTTGCTTAACAAAATAAGCAGAATTCCCAAAAGGCTGATGATGCTCCAAGTATAGCCTTCAAATATCGAAGACATAACCAAGGCAATTAAAGGATAAAGAAAAGCAATATAGGCAGAACGCTCTACGCCAATTCTTTGAATAAGCAACAAATATGCCGCAAAAGCTATAACCGAGGCAAAGACAGAGAGAAAAAGCAAAGAACCTATATATTTTAAAGATACATCTACAAGCAGCTCTCGCCCAGTTAGTATTGACAAGAGCAATAAAAACAAGGCCCCATAAAGCATGCCAAAGGCATTAATCAGACTAACTGGCAAGCCACGGCGCTGATTGTAAACAGAAACAATATTACCAAAAGAATCGACTAACGTGGCGAGAAGGGCCAACATAAGCCCAAACAACTTAATCCCTTCAAGGCGGAAGTCGGTTAGCTCGGAGAGGAAAATAACGCCCATGCCTAAAAACCCCAACACTCCCGTAACAAAAAGCCGTTTTTCAAGTTTTTTTCGCAGAAATAAACTACCCAAAAACAAATTCATGAAAACTAGCGTAGACGAGATGAAGGCTGTAATGCCACTGGTAATATAAAACTCGCTGCGGTAAAAGAGCCAAAAGTTTATTCCACACAGCGTTACCCCTTGCATGAATAGAAAGAAATGGCTTTTCAAAGAAAGCTTAAAAACATCTTTTAGCTTCCCGCGTAACAGCAAATACAAAAACATGATAAAGGCGGCTATCAAAAAACGATAGCTAACCGAGACCATCGCATCTACAGCCCCCTCTTGCAGTTTTATAAAAGTCCAAGAGATTCCCCAAATACAAGAGGGAATAAGGAACAATACCCAAGTAGGAATATGCTTGCTAGAAAGAGTTGTCAAAGAAGGAAGACGCTGGTGTCCGCTTTTAATTTCCTTTATAATAGCGCAGGAATTTTATAAGCTTTTTCGATTTGCTTTGTGAAAAAAAAGTTTTTGCTGGGCCCTCTTCTTCAACCACGCCATCACAAAGAAAGATAACTCTGTCGGAGATCTCTTCACAAAAACTTATTTCATGCGAGACAATAAGCATGGTGAGGTTCTCTTCAACAAGATCTTTAATAACATGTAAAACCTCGTGAACAAGCTCTGGGTCTAGCGCGGAGGTTGGCTCATCGAAAAGGATAATCTCTGGCTGCATGGCCAGGGCGCGAGCAATGGCTACTCGTTGTTGCTGGCCGCCAGAAAGCTGGCTAGGGTATTTATGGCGATGCTCAAACAAGTCTACCCGATGCAATAAGGCTTCTGCCCTAGCATAAGCCTCAGCTTTTTTTAAGCCAAGGACATGAATGGGCGCTTCAATAATATTTCCGATGGCATCTAAATGTTGCCAGAGATTAAAACGCTGAAACACCATTGAAATGTGTTTACGCAGTTCTATGACCCTGCTAGCATCCTGGCTGCTAAGTTCTAGCTTATCTTCGGTAAATTCAAATTCATGCTGATTAAAAACAAGCTTTCCCCCGCTAGGAACCTCTAATAAATTCAGCATTCGCAGTAACGTGCTTTTCCCCGAACCAGATGAGCCTATTATGGAGACTATCTCTTTGGGCCTAAGTTCTATATCAACATTACGAATGACTTTCTTGCCAGAAAAATGTTTCTGTAGGCCTTTTCCTGTTAAAAGCACCTCACCTGTATTTTTGTTATTCATAATGCATGATAGTTTGTTTTTTAAAGAATCTTGACAAGCGTCTGTATCAAAATTAAGGCTCGGTATTCAAAATTTCATATATAATTCATGTACCTAAAGTGTAACACAGCTTATCATAAAAGTATGAGAATTTAATACTTTCCTAGAGAATATATAGAGAATAATAAACTTTGCGACATCCAGCCATAAACCCTTCTTTTTACGAAAAAAACAGGCAAGCTATATTGAAGGATATGCAGCTTGGCTCTGTAGCTGTTATCGCAGCCAATAAGAATTTTTTGCATAACGCCGATTCGATATTCCCGTTTATGCAAAACAGCGATTTTCTCTACTTAACGGGCTTACACGATGACGAGTGCATTCTGGTGCTTGAAAAAAACAAGCAGGGCGATATGCATGCGCATTTATTCTTAGCCCAGCTTAGCAAGAAAGAACAAATTTGGCATGGCAATCGCAGTAGTTTTGAAGAGGCTTCAAAAAAGTCGGGCCTTTCCAAAATAAGGCCAATTCAAGAATTTGAAGAAACCTTTCATTTGCTAGCCATTGAAGCAAAAACGCTTTACCTCTACGACCATGAACATCCGCATGCTAGGCGATATGAAACGGCGGGAAGCCTTTTATTAGAAAAACTGCTAGCTGCTTATCCATTGCATCCCAAAAAAAGATTAGCAGCGCTCATCCACAGAAAACGGATGATTAAAACGGAAGAAGAGCTTTGGTATATTGAAAAAGCGATTGCTATCAGCTTAAAGGGCTTAGAACATGTGGCAGGGCGGCTTCGCCCTGGAGCCAGCGAATATGCTTTAGAGGCCGAGCTTTCTTATGCCTATCTTAAAGAAGGATCTTTAGGATTTGCCTTTCAGCCCATTATTGCTGGCGGCGATAAAAGCTGCATTTTGCATTACATTAAAAACTGGGCAGTTCTTAAGGAAGGAAGCCATGTGCTCATCGATAGCGGGGCGCGCTATGGCGATTACAACGCCGATATCACACGTTTTTTTCCTATTTCCGCTTCCGGGCGTTTTTCGGCTAGGCAGAAAGCTGTTTATCAAGCTGTGCTTAACGTCAAAACTCAAGCAGAATCGCTTCTTGCTCCCGGGCTTTCTTTTGCTACGTATAAAAAAAAATGCCTGATTTTCATGTGCGAGCAGCTGCTTGCCCTCGGCTTATTCAAGGATTTAGCAGCAGCCAAAAAAGAATGCGCCCAATATTTCATGCATGGCATCTCGCATTTTCTTGGCATAGATGTCCACGATGTTGGCTCTATGCAAGAAACTATGCAAGCGGGCATGCTACTCACCGTAGAGCCGGGCATCTACATTCAAGAAGAAGGCTTAGGTATCCGCCTTGAAGATGATGTCCTCGTTACCGCCACTGGAAGCAAAAACCTCTCGGCTTCCATCCCCTTAGAAATTGATGCCGTAGAAGAAATGCTTAACAAATAAGGAATATTTCATGAAAAAAAATCTCAACAAATCACTTCTCTGGAAACTTTGCATATTGCTTAGCTTTTTGCTACTCTTTGGATTTCCTAAAGATATTGAAATTAGCACACTAACAACCTACACGTACAATGATACGTTTAAAAACTTTGATACCAATGAATTACTTATCTTCTATGATAGCGAAAGGAAAAGCTATAGCTTGGCAGTTAACGATATATTTGGCTTATCAACAATTGAACTTAAAAAAGAAAATAGAGAGACTTTCATAGCCGCCTTAGATAAGTATTTTGAATGGGAGGAAAAAGCTATACAAATCAAAGCAAAAATTGAAAAAGAAATTAACCGCGTACCCGTAGAGATTAGATGGGAATTTGGTGATACATGGTATGCCTCAAGGCTCAGGGACAAACCAAAAATGTATATCAATTTTTTTTCACAATCTGAAACGAGGCATCAGCTGGTTTTACAATTCTCTAAAGTAGAAAGTTATCTAAACGAATATATTGATAAGAAAGTAGAAAGTCTTTATTTCAATAAAGACTTAGTTTTAAAATTAAAAGAAGCTTTTTCACCAAAACTACGTCAAGAGAAAATACGCGCTGCCGAAGAACAAGAAAAACTAGAAAATGAATTTCAATAAGCTTTCATGAAAAAAGCAGCCAAGCATCTTAGCTTCTAAAAAAACCTCTTGATGCTTCCAGCAAGCTCGCTGCTTGCTAGATAATCCGAATATTTCAGCTACCAAAGCATCACGGCAAGCAGCTAGAAAAGCCTCAGCATAAGTATCAGGTTTAGTATCAGATTTTTATGCCCAGCCTTCCAAAACAAGTTTGCCACGAATTTTCTGCGATTCTATAAGGGCATGGGCCTGCTTCAGAGTGTTTGCATGAATAGGAGAAAACTTTTTCAGTATGGCAGGCTTTATGAGACCAGCATCCACATGCCCCGCTACAGTTTCTAAAATATTTTTATGCAGCAAGGCTTCGCCTGGCGCATCTGTAATAAGGGCTGGATGCGTGTTCATAAATTCCCAGTGGAAGCTAGCACTTTTTGCCTTTAGGAGGTTTATGTTTACAGCTTTTTCGGCATCCACTATGGAACAGATTTTACCCCTAGGTTTAATAAGCCTAGCCATGGGCTGGAAATAGACATCGGTGGCATAACAGCAATAGATGTAGTCAAATCCATCAATACCAAGCTCTGTAATATTTTTCTCAAGCGAGCTGCCATGCCCCAGCACGCTATGGGCGCCAAGATCTTTGCACCAAGCCCTGCCCTCTTCATGGGAGGCTGTGGCGACAACATGAACATCGCTTAGCTGCTTCGCTAACTGGATGGCCGCCGAGCCAACGCCGCCAGCGCCATTGATAATCAGCAAATTTGCTTTTTTGGGCTTTGCTTTACTCGCCTTGTTTATTTCTAATGCTTCAAAAAGCGATTCCCAAGCGGTCAGCATAGTTAGCGGCAAAGATGCAGCCTGGGCAAAGTCTAGCGTTTTGGGCTTTAAGGCGCAAAGCCTTGAATCGATGGCCTGCAGCTGGCTATTACTGCCTTGCCCCAGTAAATTTCCCGAGTAATAAACAGCATCGCCCTCTTGAAAAAACGAGACGTCTTTTCCTTTTTTTACAACAAGGCCAGCGGCATCGAAGCCAAGAATTCTAGCCTTCCCCGGCGGCGGCGCCAGCTTGAGACGAAGCTTGGCATCTACGGGATTCACCGAACAAGCCTTAACCTCCACAAGAATATCGTACTTGCCTAGCTGTGGTTCATCTATTTCTATGTCGACTAGCGCCTTAGCATCATTGATTGGCAGGCATTGGTAATAGCCCACTGCCGGAATTTGTTTTTCTTTTTTCATAACATGTTTACGTTTTGTTTCTCTATCTGTTTCTAAGCCTTGTCTCTAGAAAAGAAAATTCTAAAAAAGTTGCATGCCTCGTTCCTGCCATGCCAAATTTCCTTAGGCTAAATTCCTTAGGCTAGATAATCCCCATTTCAGCTAACAGAGCATCACTCTTAGGCAAGCGCCCAGAAAAACTCTTATAGGCCTCTAGGAAATCAACACTGCTCCCCACTTCTAAAAAAGTCTCCTTATACTTCCTGCCAAGATTCGTATTGAAAATACCCTGCTCTTTAAACAAAGCAAAAGCATCGGCAGAATAAACATTAGACCAAAGATACGAATAATAGCCACTGGCATAGCCATGTGTGAATATATGAAGAAACCTGTTCTGAAATCGGGCGTATTCGGGAAGAGCAACTAAACTATATTTTTTTTGTATTTTTTGAATATGCTGTACAACACTCTCGGTAGAGGCTGTTTTATAGCGGCTATGCAAACTCATGTCTATAAGGCTGTACTCAATTTGCTTGAGTAGCCATATCTCGATAAGAAAGTTTTTTGCTGCTAGCATTTTTTCGTACAAGGCCTTGGGGAGTTTTTCGCCAGTATCAACATGGCTGCTCAATAACTCTAGCGATTGGCTATCCCAGGCCCAACGTTCAAAAAACTGCGATGGGAATTCTATAACCTCTAAGGCTAGGCCATGCAGGCCATTTACTTTTCGATAATCCACTTTTGTTAAAAGATGATGCAGGCAATGCCCCATTTCATGAAACAGCGTTACCACATCGCTATGCCTTAAACAAGAACGATGCTTCTCTTCATGTTTTGCTAGGTTTGCCGAAAAAAGTGCTATGGGGAGTTGCTGAAGTTGGTGAAGCTGCTGTTTTGAGCCATGTTTGAGGCTAACATCGCTAAGCATTTTTCTAGAGGCCAGCCCTTGCATCCAAGCGCCGCCTTGCTTGTTTTTTCTAGCAAATAAATCTAAGTAGATATTTCCCAGAGCATCGCCGCTTTTCAAGTCGTAGAGGGTGTAGCCTAAGACATCTTCATGCCAAGTAGCTAGCTTAGCCGGCTGAAAGGAGCAAGCAAAAACACGCTGCACAATTTCCATAAGTCCAGCAACAACCGTTTTATAGGGGAAATAATTTCTTACTTCCTCCGATGAAAACTGATACTGTTCTTTTTTCAATTGTTCGCTAAAAAAAGCCATGTCCCAAGGATGAAAAGAAGTCTTAGCTGTTTGCTGAACTTTGGCTTTCAAAGAAATAAGGAGGGCTTTATTTTCTAAGGCTTTGTTATAGGCCTTTGCATACATGTCTTCAAGGAATTCGAAAACGGCATCGCTTGATTTTGCTAGCGAGAATAAGGAGAGGCTTTGCTCACTGAAGTCTTTCATTGAAAGCAAGGAAGCACTGGTTTCGCGCTGCTGTAAGGTCTCCTCGATAAGCGGGGAATTATTATGCTTGCCCTTAGTGGCGGCGGTATGATAGGCATCGTAAAAACGGCGGCGAAGGCTGCCATTTTTCGCCTCTCGCATAACCGAAAGATACACCGGATCTTGTAGCCTAAATACATATTTTGCTTTTGTATCAGTCTGCTTAATCGCCGATTTCTGTAATTCTTCAGCAAGCCTTGCAGCTGGCTTCAGCTCATTTTCAGAAAGCCCGCCAAGCTCTTCGGGCATAGCTTCCACAAAACTATGCTTTGTGTGTTCCAACAAATTTCCAGCAAAGCTAGCCTCCAAAAAGGCTAGTCTTTTTGTGGTTTCAAGGAATTTGTTTTTTCCATCGCCCTCAAGATAGGCTCCGGAAATAGAAAATTCTTTTAGGAAAAGCTCGATACCCTTTTTTTCTGCTGCAGAAAAACTCTTAAAATCACGGCTGTTTGATACGTCTTTAATAAAAGCAGCTAACACCATATCTTGAGAGAGAGCAGCGAAAAACCCAGCTATAAGAGGCGCTGCCGCGCTTCGAAGATTGACAAGCCGCTCTGTAGAGAGCAGGTCTGCCATAGCCGTAAACGCCGACCAGTTTACTTCAAGCTCCTCAGTAATATCATCTAGCGCATAGAGAAACTTTATCGGCTGCTTGGGCGTGGGTGTAGCATTAGCAATTTCATCTTTCAGCTTGGTTACAAGCAGCTGGGATCTTTGAATCCAGGCCTTAATATCTTCAAGCTGAAGGTTTTGGATTTTCTTGAAATCAAAACGGTCTACGGTATATGGCGAAGAAAGGGCATACATCTTACAACATTCTCTTTATTCTAAAAATTCTAGCCATAAGAATAGCAATGATAGCCATAAACGAAGAGAATAAGGCCCCCATTTTGCTAGCGCCATTTAATATGGGGTCGGCATAGGCCACCTCGGCAATGAACAAAGCCACCGTAAGCCCGATACCGGCCACCAAAGAAATCACAATTACAGATCTGAAATTCACATGGTCTGGAAGCTTAAAACCAAGGCTATGCGCCAGCATTGAAAACGCCGTGATACCAATGGTCTTGCCAATAAAAAGCGAAAGGAAAATAACCAAGCTAAGGTTGTTGATATGCGAACAGGCCACGCCTGCATTAGCAATGGCAAAGAGAAATAACCCTAAACTAACAAACATCTCAAAGTTATGTTCAAAGTCATCTAAGGCATTATGATTGGCTTTACTTTCACTTCTAAGGTGAACATC